>JBIIAR010000108.1:0-7557 GCA_044239765.1 Microbacteriaceae bacterium | reverse complement strand
CAGATGGCCGAGACGGCGTCGTAGTCAGCGGGCGCGTAGCGCCTGACCCGAGCGCCGAGACGGCCCTCGGCGCTGGCGTCGCTGTGCCCGCCAGAAATGGCGGGCACTCTATGCTCCAGCGCGCTGCTCGCGCAGACCCCAGGCCTGGCCGTAGCCACCCTCGGCGACGGGCAGCGCCATGAGGTCGAGGAAGGGCTTCGCGTCGAAGGCCTCCGGGCCGAGAACGCCGGAGCCGCTCCAGACACCGGTGGCGAGCAGCTCGAGGGCGATCACGGGATTGAGGGCCGTCTGCCAGACGACGCACTGGCTCTCGTAGTTGGCCATCGTCCACTCGTTGTCAGAGACGTGGTACAGGTAGACCTCGCGGGGCTGGCCGTCGACGCCCGTGCCGGTGACCCAGAGTCCAGCGCAGGTCTTGCCGGTCATGCGCGGGCCGAGGGTGGCGGGGTCGGGCAGGCCGGCCGCGACGACGTCGCGCGGGGCAACCTGCACGGGGCCGTTGGCCGAGCGCACCGTCAGCGGCTCCACCTTGTCGAGGCCGAGCTGGTTGAGGGTCTTGAGAATGCCGATGAACTCGTCGCCGAGTCCGTACTTGAAGGTGACGCGCTTGGCGTCGACCCAGCGCGGCATGAGCAGCACCTCCTCGTGCTCGACGTTGACGCACTCGACCGGGCCGATGCCCTCCGGGAAGTCGAAGACCTCCGGCTCGCTGAACGGGGCGGTCGTGTACCAGCCCCTGTCCTTCTCCCAGATGACGGGTGGGTTGAGGCACTCCTCGATGGTCGTCCAGATGCTGAACGAGGGCGCGAAGATCTCATTGCCCGCCTCATCGCGCACGACTAGGTTGGCGCCGTCGCGGGTGCCCAGCTCGTCGATCTCGCTGAACAGGTGGTCGGCGGCGTAGCGGGCGAACACATCGCTGAGGCCGGGCTCGACGCCCATGCCGACGAGGGCGAGACGCCCCTCTTTCTCCCAGTCGGGAGCCTGGGCGAACTGGTCGTCGCCGAGCTTCACGCCGGTCTCTGAGAGCGGGTTCGTCGGGTGCGGCTCTGACAGGCTCATCGCCATGTCGAGGTAGTCGGCGCCCGCGGCGAGCGCGCCCGCGAAGATCGTCGGAACGAACTTCGGCTCCACCGCGTTCATGACGTGGGTCGCACGGTGCTCCGTGGCAACGGCCGCCACGTTGTCGGGGTCGGACGCGTCGATCCTCGCCGCGACGAAGCGCCCCTTCGCGAGGCCCTTGGCCTCGATCCACGCGATCGTCGACTCCGCCCGGGCGAGGTCGTAGTCGCTGACGATGATCGTCTCGAAGAAGTCTCGCTCTGCGGCGATCTTGGCAATGGAGTTGCCGACGCCTCCGGCGCCGACGAGGAGGATTCTCATAGCCCGACGCTACCGGCAAAGCGGCGCCAGACCTAGGTGAGCGGGCGGTCTTCGCCGGTGAAGAGACCGTCGCTGTAGAGGGTCCAGCCGTGGATGCCGAGAATCGGGTACCAGTCGACGCTCTCCTCGATGACCTCACCCGTTCGCGCATCGAGCACGATGATCGCGTCAGAGGTCTGGGCATAGATCTTGGAGTCCCATATGGATAGTGCGGTGAGACGCAGCGGCTCGATCTGGCTGTAGGGCATGGTGTACACGACAGTGCCCGTCGTGGTGTCGAAGACGCGAAGGTCCTCCGACCAGTCGTAGTCACCGGTGAGGGCGAGATGGCTGAATGGGTCGTAGCGGGCGCCGGAGTTGAAGAACTCCAGGTTGTCCCAGCCGAGCACCGGCTCCCCGGTCACCCGGTCGTAGACCAGCATCTCGCCGCCGATCGAGACGGTGACGGTGTAGTCGATCTGAATGATCGACCAGTAGGCGCACGCGTCGCTGAACTGCGGGTTGAACAGCACGTCGCCGGTGGCGATCTCGACCCCGTAGACCTGCCAGCAGCCGGTAATCGACCAGTCCTCGAGCTGGTCGTCCATGACGACCATGGTGTCGATCAGGGGGTCACTGCCCGTGATGCCCTCGTCGTATCTCCAGATGATCTCGCCGGTCTCGAGGTCGACGCCGGCGATGATGTCGATGTCGTCGGAACTGCCCGAGGTCTGTGTCACCGCCACCACGGGAGCAGTGCTCGAAGTCGACAGCGACTCGCTGTCGTAGAGCGTGTTCGCCTGATCCCACAGTCGATGCTGCACGGGCGTCTTCCCGGGTGCAGCCGCGATGACCACGACCGTGTACCTCTCGGGGGTCGTGCCGGAGGCCGGCGTGCGCTCGACCGCGGTCGTCGCGAACATGAGGTCGTCGACCGGGCCCGTGAAGCTGACCCCGCCGCTCACGGTGAGGCTGTCGGTCTCGAGCGCCTGAAAGTCAGGGAAGGTGTAGCTCGTGCTGCCGACGCCGGGGGTGAAGAACTCGACCCCGAGGTGGTCAGCGCGGTAGAGCGAGTCGCCGTAGATGCTCCACTCCCATGGTTCGTCGAGGGTGACCGACGTGACCTTCGGCGTCGGGGTGGGAGTCGGCGTCGACGTCGTCGTGGCCGACGATGAGGGCTTGGACGAGACGGATGACTCGCCCTCCCCGCTCGGCCCACCGAACGTCAGTGCGAGCGCCGTCGCACCACCCGCCACGACGAGCACGCCGGCAGCGACGATCGCGATGATCGCGCCCTTACCGAGTCCCACCGCGGAGGCGGCGACGGGTGCAGCGACCGGGGCCACCGCCGGTGCGGCGGCCTGTGACGCGATCCACTCGCGCAGCCCGTCGTAGGCCGCCGGGTTGCCCGCGATGGCCGGGTGCAGCTCTGGGTAGGCGGCCGCGAGATCGGCCAGCTGCTGTGCGGTGGTATCCGGATCAGCGGCAAGGCGGCGCTGCTCGTCGGAGGCGCTCGGGTCGTGAGAACTCGTCATGATGGCTCACACGTTAGCGCCTACGAGACGGGTGCCGCCACGCGATCTCGCTCGATCTGCATTCGGTGCGCGATAGGCGCCCAGACGATGATCGCGATGCCCGCGCCGATGAGCAGGCCGCCGACGGTGTCGGTGACCCAGTGTGCCCCGAGGTAGGTGCGGCTCAGCGCCATAGCCACCACGTAGACGAGCCCGACCGCGGCCACCCAGATGCGCCAGGTGACGATTGCGAGCACGGCCATCAAGGTCGCCGCATTGGCGACGTGGCCGCTCGGGAACGAGCCGTTGTCGAGCGGCAGCAGGATGTCTTCCGGACGCTGGCGTCCGAAGGCGACCTTGAGCCCCTGAACGATCAGGGCGCTCAAGGCGATCGCGACGAGGGCGTAGAGCGCGGTCCAGCGCCGCTTGAGCACGAAGAAGAGCACCGCGACCAGCGCGAGCGAGATCGTGGTGGCCAGCCAGCCGGTGCCGACGTAGTTGAGAACGTACGACGGCACATCCCACAGTGGGCTGCGGTGCTCGAGAATCTCTTCCATCCACTCCGCGTCGGCCTCGAAGGGGCTGTTACCGCGGAAGAGCAGTACCGTGCCGAGGCCCGCACCGAGCAGAAACGCCACGCCGCCGGAGATGAGGGGCCAGCGTCGCTGGATTCTGGCGGCCTGGGCGGGTGTCTGTTCCATCCGTTTACCGTAACGTCAGCCGCCGTTAACCTTTCGGGCTTGACGAACTATCGACTGAGTGCGGGAACCGTGCGCGGTCTAATCACGAAGGCGATGACGAGCAGCGACACGGTCGACGTGCAGATCATCATGGTCGCCATCGGAATGGCGTTGTCGATGCCGAAGAGGCCGATGATGGGCGACAGCAGGCCGGCGAGGCCGAAGTTGACCGCGCCCATGAGCGAGGCCGCGGTCGCCGCCTCGCCGCCGTGCCCGTCGATCGCGAGCACCTGCTGCATCGGGAACGCGAAACCACACGCGAGGATGAAGAACCACAGCGGAACGAGGATACCGAAGAGCCCCACCTGCAGGCTGTCGAGCACGGCGATCGTCGTGGCCGACACCAGCATGAGGCTGACGGCGCCGAGCAGTACCCACTGCGGTCCGACGTAGCGCGCCAGCCGCGAGCTGGTCTGCACGCCGATGATGATGCCGAGCGAGTTGACCGCGAAAAGGTAGCCGTACTGCTGCGCATCGAAGAGGTAGACCTGTTGGAAAAGGAACGACGACGACGAGAGGTAGCCGAAGAGACCGGTGAAGGTCATGCCGGCGACGATCGTCGAGCCGACGAAGATGCGGTCGCTGAACAGGGCCTTGTAGCGCTCGCGGGCTGTGCTGTGGCCGAGGTCGCCGCGGCGCGCGGCCGGCTGCGTCTCGACGAGGAAGAAGAAGGCCGCCGCGATGACGAGCACGCCGTAGATGGTGAGGAAGCCGAAGATGCCGCGCCAGTCGGTGAACAGCAGCAGCTGGGAGCCGATGACCGGGGCGATGACGGGAGCGAGCCCGTTGACGAGCGCGAGGCGCGACATCATGCGCACGAGCGGAAGACCGCCGAACAGGTCGCGCACCATGGCAACGGCGACGACACCTCCACCGGCCGCGCCGATGCCCTGGAACACGCGGAAGACGCCAACCCACTCCACGGTCGGCGCGAAGATGATGGCAAGGCTGGCGACGATATGCACGGCCGTGGCCACGATGAGGGGGGTGCGGCGCCCGATCTTGTCGCTCCAGGGGCCGACGACGAGCTGCCCAAGCGCGAAGCCGATCGTGGTCGCCGTCAGGGTGAGCTGAATGGCGGCGACGCTCGTGTTGAGCTCCTGCTCGACCGCGGGGAACGCGGGGAGGTAGAGGTCGATGGTGAAGGGCCCGAGCGCGGTGAGCGCGCCGAGCACGATCACGTAGACGAGGCGCTGGCGCGACGACAGGGAGTCGCCCGGATGTACGACGGTGGTCACGAAGAGGGTCCTTGCAGAAAGTTGAGAACAGGCAACGAATGCCAGCTCTCAGCCTAAGGGATTGTCTTGGTGCGAACGAGGTCGGTGACCCAGGCCGCGCTGTCCTTCGGGGTGCGCACGAGCGAGTCGTAGTCGACGTGCACGATGCCGAAGCGCTTCGAGAAGCCGTAGCCCCACTCGAAGTTGTCGAGCAGCGACCAGACCAGGTAGCCGCGCAGGTCGACACCGCGAGCGATGGCCCGGTGGGCGGCAACGAAGTGGCGCCGCAGGTAGTCGACGCGCTTGTCGTCGTGCACCGCGCCATCCACGACCTCGTCGTCGAAGGCTGCGCCGTTCTCGGTGATCACCAGTGGTGTCGTCGGGAACCGCTCGCTGAGATCCACGAGCAGGGTCTCCAGCCCGTCGGGCGCGATGTTCCAGCCCATGGCCGTGTACGGACCCTCCTGCTGCAGAAACTCGACCTCCTCGCTGCCGGGCCACGCACTGCCGGTCGACGGCTTGTGTCCATCGGAGGTCTGCCGGGGACTGCGGCCGTCCCACGTGCGCACGGTCGCGGTCGAGTAGTAGTTGACGCCGAGAAAGTCGATGGGCTGCTGGATGATGTCGAGGTCACCCGGCTGCACGAACTGCCAGTCGGTGACGTCGGCGGTGTCTTCGAGCAGGTCGTAGTCGTACTGGCCAAGCAGCATGGGGCTGGTGAAAGCGCGGTTGGCGAGCGCGTCGATGCGGCGCACCGCGTCCTCGGCGTTGTCGTCTCCGGGGCGCAGCACGTGAAAGTTGAGGGTCACCGAGTACTCGGCGTCGTCCTTCGAGACCGTGCTGCGCAGCGCCTGCAGGCCGAGGCCGTGCGCGAGGTTGAGGTGGTGCACGGCGGCGAGTGCGTCAGCGCCGTTCGTGCGGCCGGGGGCGTGACCGCCGTTGCCGTAGCCGAGGTAGGCAGAGCACCACGGCTCGTTGAGGGTCGTCCACGTGTGCACGCGGTCACCGAGGGCCTCGCCCATGATCGCGGCGTAGTCGGCGAAGCGCTTGGCGGTGTCGCGGGCGGGCCAGCCGCCGTCATCCTCGAGCTGCTGCGGCAGGTCCCAGTGGTACAGGGTCGCAATCGGGCGGATTCCCCGCTCGAGCAGCCCGTCGACGAGGCGGCTGTAGAAGGCGAGCCCCTTCTCGTTCGCGGCGCCCGACCCCGTCGGCTGAATGCGCGGCCACGCGATCGAGAAGCGGTAGGCCTCGAGCTCGAGGCGCTTCATGAGGTCGAGGTCGTCGTCGAGCCGGTGGTAGTGGTCGTCTGCCACGTCGCCGGTGTCGCCGTTGACGACCTTGCCGGGGGTGCGGCTGAAGGTGTCCCAGATGCTCGGCCCGCGGCCGTCCTCCTCGGTTGCGCCCTCGATCTGGTACGACGCGGTGGCCGATCCGATGAGAAAGCTCGGGGGAAAGACGAGGCCGCTCTCGCGGTAGTCGTAGTCGTGGTCGTTCATGGGAGCGCTCTCAGTTGGGGTCTGGCACTAGCCTAAACGACCGGTGCAGCGACCACGGTCGGGTCGGTGAGCAGCGGCGCGAAGACGAGCTGAGCCGCGCCCACGGTGAGAATGTCGGGGCCGAGCTCGGCGCGCTCGATGCGCACGCCGTCGCGCGACGCGGGCATGGCGGTCGAGAACGCGGCCAGCTCCAGAGCCTCGGGGGCCGCGCGGTAGAGCGAGCCGAGAAATCCACCGAGCACGATGAGGGCGGGGTTGAACATGTTGATCGCGCCGCGCAGCGCGATGCCGAGAAAGCCGATCTGGCGGTCGACGAGCTCGCGCACCGCGGCGGTGTCGGCATAGCGGGCGGCGAGCACGTCGTCGAGCTGGTCGGCCTGCGCCACCCCAAGACCACAGGCCTCGAGCAGCGGATCCCGCTTCACCTCGGTCTCGAGGCACCCACTGGCACCGCAGTGGCACTCGACCCCGTCGCTGTTGACGAGCGTGTGCCCGAGCTCCCCCGCGAAGCCGAACGCACCCCCGAGCAGCTGGCCGGCCATCACCACGCCGCCGCCAATGCCGCTCGCGCCGCCGTTGAGGTAGATGAGCTCGTCGACCCCACGGCCGGCGCCGAACGCGCTCTCGGCGATCGCTCCGATCGTGGCGTCGTTCGCCGAGACCACCGGGAAGCCCGTGGCCTGCTCGAGCATGCGGGCGACAGGCTCGTCTGTCCAGCCGAGGTGGGGCGCGATACTGACGACACCGTCGCTCGTGCGCACCAGCCCGGGAATCGCGAGGCCGATGCCCACGGTGCGAAAACTGGTCGTGAGCTCACCGCGCATGCCCTCGACGATGGCGGAGACGATGTTGACGACCTCCTGGGCCGTCGGTACCCGCACGGTGTCGTAGCGGATGCGGCGCGTGACCGTGCCGCCGAGGGCGACGAGGCCGACGACGACGGCATCCAGCTCTGGGTGAACGGTCACCGCGACGGTGGCCGGATTCGGCAGCACCGTCGACGAGGGACGCCCGACCAGGTTGGTGGGGTCGGGTGCGCCCTCGAGCACGAGGCCGAGCTCGACCAGCTCGGAGACGAGCGCGGCAATGGTGGAGCGGTTGAGCCCGGTCATGCGGGTCAGCTCTGCCCGCGACAGGCCGTGGCGCTCGTGCACGAGCGTGAGCACGCTCGAGAGGTTGCGACGACGCACCTGGTCGAGGTTGTTGCCGCGGGCACGCACGCGGCCGA
>JBIIAR010000197.1:0-4843 GCA_044239765.1 Microbacteriaceae bacterium | reverse complement strand
CGGCCGAGGGTGGCGTCGGACACACGCTCAGGCTACCGGCTGGCCCGCCAGTGCAAGGGGGTCGGCGAGCACGCTCGCGAAGACGAGCTCTGCGGCGCCGATCATCAGCAGGTTCGAGCCGAGCACCGCGCGCGACACCTGCACGAGCTCGCCCGGTCCGTGCAGGGCGCGCGACTGCACGGCGCTGGTCAGGCGAGCGGGGTCGATCGAGAAGATGGTGGCGAGAAAGCCGCCGAGCACGATGCGCTCCGGGTTGAAGACGTTGACGGCGTTGCGCAGTGTGACCGCGAGGTGGTCGAGCTGGCGGTGCACCTCGGGAAGCACGACGGCGGGGTCGCCGTCATGCAGGGCACGCTCGACCTCGTCGATGTCAGCCCCCTCGAGGCCGACGAGCTGCTGCAGGCGGGCGAGCGAGATCTCTGCCTCGAGGCAGCCGACCGCACCGCAGTGGCAGCGGGCGCCGTTCGAGACGACGAGGGTGTGGCCGAGCTCGCCGGCGTAGCCGTTGCGGCCGGTGCGCAGCACTCCCCCGCTGATCACGCCGCCGCCGATGCCGCTCGGGCCGCCGTTGACGTAGACGAGGTCCTGGCAGCCGACTCCGGCGCCGAACAGCAGCTCGGCGCCCGCGCCCAGTGAGGCGTCGTTGGCGGCGCTTGTCGGGTATCCGCTCGCCTCGCTGATGAGCGCCGCGATCGGCTCATCGCGCCAGCCGAGATGCGGTGCGTAGCTGACGACCCCGTCCTCGGCGCGGGTGAGGCCGGGCACGGCAACGCCGATGCCGACGATGCGGTAGCTCGACTCGAGCTCGGTGCGCATGCCCTCGATGATCGCAGCGGTGATGTTCGCGACCTCGATGGCGGATGGCGCCTGCTGCGTCGGCATGCGGATCTTGCGAATGACCTCGCCCCCGAGCCCGACCAGCCCGACCGTGATCGCGTCGACCTCGGGGTTCACCGCGATCGCCGCCGTGCTCGAGGTCGGATGCACCATCGGGCTGGGCCGCCCGATCTGGCTCGTGGCGAGAGCGGCTGCCTCGTAGACGAGCCCGAGATCGACGAGGTGCCCGACGAGCGTGGCGATCGTCGACCGGTTGAGCCCGGTGGCACGGGTCAGCTCTGCACGGCTGAGTGCCCCACGGTGATGCACGAGCGACAGCACGAGCGACAGGTTCGCGCGCCGTGTGGTGTCACTCGGGCTCGCTGACGCGGCGAAGAGGGGAGGGTCGGTGATCACCACGTGCCCCTCCTCTCGCTAATCGGTGCGTGTGCTGAACGCTGCGTCGAATGCCGCGGTCGGTGCGTCGAAGGCGAGTCGGCGAACGAACTCGAGGGCTTCGGGGGCGCCGATCAGGCGATCCATGCCGGCATCCTCCCACTCCACCGAGATGGGGCCGTCGTAGCCGATCGTGTTGAGCATACGGAAACTGTCCTCCCACGGCACGTCACCGTGACCGGTGGAGATGAAGTCCCAGCCGCGCAGCGGGTCGGCCCAGCCGAGAAGCGAGCCGAGCCGGCCGTTGCGGCCGTTGGTCATGCGCTTCTTCGTGTCCTTGCAGTCGACGTGGTAGATGCGGTCCCTGAAGTCCCAGAGAAAGCCCACCGGGTCGAGGTCCTGCCACACGAAATGGCTCGGGTCCCAGTTGAGGCCGAAGGCCTCGCGGTGGCCGATGGCCTCCATGGTGCGCACGGTCGTCCAGTAGTCGAAGGCGATCTCGCTCGGGTGCACCTCGTGGGCGAAGCGCACGCCGACCTCGTCGAAGACGTCGAGAATGGGGTTCCAGCGATCGGCGAAGTCCTGGTAGCCGGCGTCGATGGCCTCCTGCGACACGGGCGGGAACATGGCGACGTACTTCCAGATCGAGCTGCCGGTGAACCCGACGACCGTCTTCACGCCGAGTGCGGCCGCAAGGCGGGCGGTGAGCTTCATCTCTTCCGCGGCGCGCTGGCGCACACCCTCTGGATCTCCGTCGCCCCAGACGCGGTCCGACAGGATGTCGCGGTGGCGCTGGTCGATGGGATCGTCGCAGACGGCCTGGCCCTTGAGGTGGTTCGAGATCGCGTAGACCTTGAGGTTGTACTTCTCGAGCAGGGCGAGCTTGCCCTCGACGTAGCCGGGCTCGTCCCAGCGCCACGGGTCGAGGTGGTCGCCCCAGCAGGCAATCTCGAGGCCGTCGTAGCCCCAGCCGCTGGCGAGCTTCGCCACCTCCTCGAAGGGAAGGTCGGCCCACTGGCCGGTGAACAGGGTGACTGGTCGCATCTGCTTCTCCTAGTTGGTGCTGGTCCAGGCGCTGCCGTTGCCAGCGCTGGCCTCTACGGCGGCGAGCACGCGCTGCACCTGCAGGCCATCGGCGAACGACGGCGTCGGCTGCTGCCCTGCGGCAATCGCCTCGACGAAGTCCTTGGCCTGGTGGCTGAAGCCGTGCTCGTATCCAATCGTGTGGCCCGCAGGCCACCACGCTGAAATATACGGATGCTGGGGCTCGGTGACGAGGATCCTGGTGAATCCCTGCTCTCCCGCGGCTGCGGTGCCGTCATAGAAGCCCAGCGAGTTCATGTCCTCGAGGTCGAAGCTGATGGCACCCTTCGTTCCCGCGACCTCGAGCCGCAGGGCGTTCTTGCGCCCCGTCGCGAAGCGGGTCGCCTCGAAGCTGCCGAGCACGCCGGTGTCGAAGCGGCCGGTGAAGAGTGCGAGGTCGTCGACGGTCACCTCACCCGTGCCCTCGCCGGCGGTGCCGGTGATACCGGTGCGCTCGCCCTCGAGGGGACGCTGCTTGGTGATGGTCTCGAGCACGCCGCTGACGCTCGAGAGCCGAAGGCCGGTGACGTACTGGGCGAGGTCGATCGCGTGGGCGCCGATGTCGCCGAGCGCGCCGCTGCCGGCGAGCTCCTTCTGCAGGCGCCACGAAAGCGGAACGCCGGGGTCGGCAAGCCAGTCCTGCAGGTAGGCGGCACGCACCTGGGTGATCTCGCCGATCTTGCCTGCGGCGATGAGGTCGCGCATGAAGGTGGCCGCTGGCACGCGGCGGTAGGTGAAGCCGACCATGGCGAAGACGCCCGCGGCAGCGGCCTTCTCTGCGGCATCCGCCATTGCCGTAGCCTCTGCCACGCTGTTGGCCAGCGGCTTCTCGCAGAGCACGTGCTTGCCCGCTTCGAGGGCGGCGATGGCGATCTCGGCGTGCGAGTCACCGGGGGTGACGATGTCGATGACGTCGATGTCGTCGCGGTCGAGCAGGGTGCGCCAGTCGGTGGCGGTCTCACGCCAGCCCCACTTCGCCGCTGCCTCGTCGACGGCGGCCGCGTTGCGGCCGACGAGCACGTCCATGCTCGGGGTGGCCGGCAGGTCGAAGAACCGGGGGGCGACACGCCAGCCCTGCGAATGGGCGGCGCCCATGAATCCGTATCCGACCATTCCCACCCGGAGGAGGGGCGTTGCACCTGACATGACGTGCCTTCTGCTGTTGGGGGCGCTCAGCCCAGGGGGATGGCGCCCGCGCGAGTGCGGTCGCGCGGGCACCGGGGGTAGTTCAGTGCTGCTTAGGACTCGAACGCGGTGTCGATGAACTTGTCGACGTTCTCAGCGGTCACGACCGGAGCGTTGAGCACGATGCGGCTCGGAACCTCGATCTCGACCAGGTCGCTGAGCGACTTGCCCTGAGCGACGAGGCGTGCCAGACGGATTCCGTCAGCAGCCTGCGTCGACGGGTAGATGACCGTCGCCTGGAGCACGCTGGTTCCCGACTGGATCTCACGCATGGCGTTGGCAGAGCCAGCACCACCGACCATGAAGAACTCGTCGCGGCCCGAGGCAGCGATGGCGGCGAGGACGCCGACACCCTGGTCGTCATCGTGGTTCCAGATGGCGTCGATCTTCGGCGCGGCCGCGAGCAGCTGCGACGTGGTCGCCTCGCCACCGGCGACGGTGAAGTCGGCGGCTACGCGGTTGCTGACCTCCAGGCCGCAGTCACCCAGCGCGTCGGCAAAGCCGCGGCTGCGGTCCTGCGTCAGCGGAAGGAAGTCGAGACCGGCGATCTCTGCGACGATCGCGTCCGGGTTGTCGCCCAGCTGCTCGCAGATGTAGGTTCCGGCGCTCACGCCCATGCCGTAGTTGTCGCCGAGGATGGTGACGCGTGCGGCGAAGGTGCTCGAGAACTCGCGGTCGACGTTGATGACCGGAATCCCGGCTTCCATTGCCTTGATGGCAACGTCGGTAAGCGCAGCACCGTCGGTCGGGAGCAGAACGATGGCATCGACGCCGTCGTTGATGAATCCCTCGACCTGGCTGATCTGCAGGTTGGCGTCGTTCGTGCCCTCGGCGACCTTGAGCTCGACGTCGGGGTACTTGGCGGCCTCGGCGATCGCTGCGGAGTTGATCGCACCGAGCCATCCGTGGTCAGCCGCGGGGCCAGAGAAGCCGATGACGATGGTCTCGCCGGTGCCCTCGTTGTCGGTGTTGTTGGTGGGGCCGACATCCGTCGTCGGTCCCGTGGTGCAGCCGGTGAGCAGCGCCGCGACAGCGAGCGTGGCTCCTCCGGCGATGAGCATGCGGTTGCGCAGCTTGCGTGTTGCCAGCATGTACTTCCTCCTAGTTGATGTGAACTGCAGTTTCTCTATCGCCAATGAGGAGTTGCATCGGCGAGGCAGGTTGGCTGGCGACTTCGCTCAGGCGCGTTCTGCATCACAGGTCCACATTGACGTTTGCAGCAACATAACAGGTCAGTTGTAGATCGTCACCATCTTTTTTCGATGAACGACAAAAGTTGCATGTTCGTGATCATCTTTGAAAGCGCTGTCGCGCGACGCGATTGGAGTGAATATCGCGAAAAATGCCGCTAAATCAGGGGTAT
>JBIIAR010000247.1:0-3985 GCA_044239765.1 Microbacteriaceae bacterium | reverse complement strand
CGAACGCGGTCTGGGGAAGCAGCGCAGCGGGAATGCCGAAGACGGCGGCCTCGGCCTGCAGCGCGGCGAAGGTCGGCTCGAGGTGCGGGCCGACGAGAAGCACGGATGTCGTGTGCAGGCGCGGGCGAACCTCGCTGTCGCTGGAGGCGGAGACAACGAGGTCGAGGCCGCGGGCCTTGGCAATCGAGCGCATACGGCTCGCGAGGAAGGTCGAGGATGCGCCGGCACCGCAGACGATCAGGACAGACTGCAACTGGATCGCCTCCTCGCGTTCCTAGGGTGGTGCTGGCGTACGGGTTCCACTCTCGTAGTCCATGCGCACGCATGCCACTAGACCTCTTTCCGCAGGGGCGGAAACCCCCGCTGGGCAGCGGAACATGGCAAAGTGGGCTGCGAGATGAGCGATAAGTATGAGCGCCTGCTTGACTACCTGTCGCAGACCGACGGGTGGGTCACGGCAGCAGAGCTCGCCGACCAGCTGGGCGTGACGACCCGCAGTGTGCGCAGCTATGTCACGGCGGCCAAGGCCGCGGCGCATCCCCTGCCGATCATCGCCGCCTCCACCAGCGGGTACCGCCTCAACCGCGAGGCCTACGCCACCTTCTCAAGTGAGAACCGCACCCGCGACGGACACCTCGACACCCCCCGCGATCGCGTGCACCACCTTGCACGGCGCCTGACGGAGGCACCGGGCGGGCTCGACATCCACACCCTGGCCGACAGTCTCTATGTGAGCGAGTCGACCATCGAAAACGACCTGCGCAAGGTGAAGGCACTCGGCGAGGAGGCCGGGCTGTCGCTCACCCGCTCGGGCAGCACCGTCACCCTCGCCGGCAGCGAGGCCGACCACCGCCGTCTGCTCAGCCGCCTGTTTCGCAGCGAGAGCGCCCAGGGCTTTCTCGAGCTCGAGAACCAGTTCGACAACGAGTCGCTGCGGGCTTTCAAGACCGACCTCATCGCGATGCTCGACTCGCAGGGCTACTTCGTCAACGAGTACGGGGTCAACTCCGTGCTGCTGCACGTCGCCATCGCCGTCGAGAGGGTCGGCCAGCACCGGGTTCTCGCCGGATCGGCCGCGCCGACCGACACCATCACCGTCTCGCTGGCCGGACTGGTTCGACAGCACTTCGGGGTCGAGCTCGACGCGGGCGACCTCGAGTACATCTCGAAGCTGCTGACCACTCGCGTCATCACCCGCGGCAAGGACAAGCCGGTGCAGGCCGTCATCGACGAGCACGTCGTGCCCGCCGACCTTGCGACCGTGCGGCGCATCGTCGAGCAGGTGGCACAGGAGTACCTCGTCGACCTCGATGACGAGGCCTTCATGGTGCGGCTCTCACTGCACCTCGGCAACCTCGTGGCGCGCGCCAACGACAACTCCTACTCGCGCAACCCGCTCGGTCGCTCGATCAAGACCAGCTACCCGATGATCTACGACGTCGCCGTGTTCATGGCGAGCCTCATTCAGCGCGAGCGGTCGATCACCATCAACGACGACGAGATCTCGTACCTCGCGCTGCACCTCGGCAGCCATCTCGAGCGGCAGAACCGCCGCGAGGAGCGCGTGAGCGTCGCCATCGTGCTGCCCGGCTACTACGACCTGCACCAGGTGCTGCGGCAGAAGGTCGAGACCGCCCTCGGCGAGGAGGTCTCGGTCGAGGTCGTCGTCACCCGCACCGATGTCAACTGGGACGATTTCAGCACGGACCTCGTGCTCACCACGATCACCGACCGCGCGTTCGCCGAGAACGTCGTCGTCATCCAGCCCTTCCTCACCGAGGGTGACGTCGAGGCGATCCGCAAGGCGATCTCGCGGCTGCGCCGCCACCGCCGGCGCGCCCAGATCAAGGACGACCTGCTGCTCTACTTCGACGAGAGCCTCTTTCTTCGCAACGTCGTGGCAGACGACGAGGTCGCCATGATTCGCACCCTCGGTGCGCTCATGGTCGAGCGCGGTGTCATCGACGAGTCCTACGTCGACGGCGCGATCGAGCGCGAGCTGCTCTCGTCAACCGCGTTCACCGACACCATCGCTGTTCCGCACGCGATGGCAATGACCGCCTCGCACACCTCGATCGCGATCGCGGTCAACGAGACACCGATGCCCTGGGGCGAGAACCGCGTCAACGTCATCGCGCTCATCGCCTTCTCGTCGAGCGGGCGCGCGTCTTTTCAAACGGTCTTCGACCAGATCGTCGACGTGTTCTCTGAGCGTGGGCAGGTGCTCGAGCTCATTCGCAAGTCGGTGGACTTCGGGGCCTTCATCGAGGAGCTCGTGCACGTTATCGACGAGTAGGCCCTGCTCCCAACGGAGCACCTCGAATACTCGCGACGGCGTACGTGCCAGCCACGCGACGCCGCAAGGCTGGGGGCATGACCAGAGCCGTGAAAGCCATTGCCATCGTCACCGCCCTCGCCGCGCTGCTCGCCGGCTGCTCCCCCGTGCGTGACCGGGGCGCAGCCACCGAGTCGCGCTCCATCACGGTGGGCGGGGAGCAGCGCGAGTATCTCGTGCACGTGCCCGACCACCTCTCTGACCAGCCAAGCCTTGTGGTGTTCCTGCACGGCGGATTCGGCAGCGCCGCTCAGGCCGAGTCGGCCTACGGCTGGGATGCGCTCGCCGAGCGCGAGGGCATCATCGTCGCCTACCCAGAAGGCGACGGGGTCGCCTGGAACGCGGGCAGCTGCTGCGGCTCCCCCGCGAAGACGGACGTCGACGACGTCGCCTTCATCACCGCGCTCACCGCGCAGCTGCAGACCGAGTTCGGCGTTGCCCCGAGTCGCACCTTCGCCACCGGCATGTCGAACGGGGCGATGATGGCCTACCGCATGGCCTGCGACACCGCGGTGTTCGCCGCGATCGCCCCGGTCGCCGGAACGATCGTCACCGAATGCGACGCACCGCGTCCGGCCTCGGTGCTGCACATCCACGGCCTGCTTGACGAGCGGGTGCGCTACGACGGCGAGACCGGGTCGGGGGCAACCCGGGTCGACGGCCTGGCCGTCGAGGAGGCGGTCGCGCTCTGGCGCACGGCAGACGGATGCGGCACACCCACCGTGATCGACGCAGCCCCGGTCACGACCAGCTCAACGGAGTGCGCCGACGGCCGCGAGGTCACCCTCATCACCATCGCGGATGCCGGGCACCAGTGGCCGGGAGCCGACGGCAAGCGCGTCGCCGACCCCGATGCCGTCTCGACGGCGATCGACGCGACCGAGGTGATCTGGCAGTTCTTCGAGCGCGCGGCTTAAAGCAGAAAGTCCCGGCCTTTCGACCGGGACTTTCTGTGTTTCTCTGTTGCGGGGACAGGATTTGAACCTGCGACCTCTGGGTTATGAGCCCAGCGAGCTACCGAACTGCTCCACCCCGCGGCACAAGAATCGAGCCTAGCACAGTAGATTTGCTCCCATGGATCCAGCGCAGGTTTCACAGCTCTGGGCCGGCCGCGCCGAGCCCATCCTTCCCACCACGTCCATTGAGAGAACGCTGGATTTCTGGGCTTCCTTCGGCTTCAGCAGCGAGATCTGGGAGGACGGCGGCTACGCCTGGGTTTTTCCCGGCACCGGCCCGGAGGGCATCCGCATCGACTACAGCCTCAGCGACGACCTCGATCCCTTCGTGAGCTCTGGCATGGCCTACCTCTCGATTCCCGACGTCGACGCGGTCTACGAATCCATCATCGCGACCGGCTCCGTGCCGCAGGCCCTCGGCGACGACGGACTGCCGCTGCGATCGACGCGGCAGCTGCGCACCGACTGGAAGGCCGGTGTCTCGCTCGCGCGGGTCACCCGCCCGCTCGACCAGATCTGGAACAAGCGCGAGCTCGCGCTGTTCGACCCCGACAACAACCTCATCCGCATCGGATCGGTACTGCACAACTAGTTCTATCCCCGCTATGGTCGGCCCATGAGAATCCCCCGTGCGGCCGCCATCGCCCTGCTCGCTCTCGCCCTCGTCGGCTGCACGCCCGACGACCCGACGCCG
>JBIIAR010000246.1:0-3993 GCA_044239765.1 Microbacteriaceae bacterium | reverse complement strand
CCCCTGGGTCAACGCCTGGTACGGCCTCAACCGCTGGCCGATTCCCTTCGACCGCGACGGCAGTCTGATCCCGGTCGATCAGCGAAAGCGCGCAACAGACTCATAGGGCTGTCATAGGCGCGCCAGCTTCTCTGTAGCCATGAAGCGCACCCCGATCGCGATAGTCCTGGCCTCCGCTCTTGCCCTCGCGGGCTGCGCTTCTCACTCGACGGAGGTGTCGAGCGCGGCCCCGAGTTCGCTGTGGGACTCGGATGCCGTGCACGACATCTCCGTCGAGATCGCCGACGCCGACTACGACGCGCTCATTGCCGCCTATGTCGCTGACGCATCCAAGATCTGGGTGACGGCCACGGTGACCATCGACGGCGCGACGCTCGAGAACGTCGGGCTCAAGCTGAAGGGCAACTCCACGCTCCGCGGCACGAGCACCGAGAGCGACCCCTCTGAGCTGCCGTGGCTGATCCGCCTCGACAAGTACGTCGACGGCCAGAGCTATGACGGCGAGACCGAGCTCGTCGTTCGTGCGAACAACTCCGAGACGGCGCTGAACGAGGCCGTCGCGCTCGAGCTGCTCGGCCTCGCCGGGCTGGCCACCGAGCAGGCGGTCGCCTCGCGCTTCACCGTCAACGGCAGCGACACCGAGCTTGCCCTTGTCATGCAGAGCCTCGATGACGACTGGGTGAGCGCCGAGTTCGACGACGACGGCCTGCTCTACAAGGCGGAGGCGGGCGGCGACTACAGCTACCGCGGAGACGACCCCGATGACTATGTCGACGTCTTCGATCAGGAGGCGGGCGCAGACGACCTCGCGCCGCTCACCGCCTTTCTCGAGTTCATCAACGACTCCGACGACGCCACCTTCGCGGCGGAGCTCTCCCAGCACCTCGACGTCGACGCCTTCGCCACCTACCTCGCATTTCAGACCCTCGTCGACAACTACGACGACATCGACGGACCGGGCAACAACTCATACCTGCACTACGACACCGAGACCGGGCTGATGACCGTCGTCAACTGGGACCTCAACCTCACCTTCGGCACGACCAACCGCCCCGCGGGCGGCGTCCCGCAGGGCGGTGGGCGGCCGGCCGGCGGCGGGGGTCCGGGAGGGCCGAGCGAGGGCAACGTGCTCGCCGAGCGCTTCCTCGCCAACGACGAGTTCGCGGCGCTCTATGACACGAAGACCGCCGAGCTGACGCAGGTGCTCTTCGGCAGCGGGGCGGCGGACGAGGTGCTTGACCGCTGGGTCGACGTGCTCAGCGCGAATGCGGCCGACCTTGTCGACAAGGCGACAATCGAGGCGGAGGCGAACGACATCCGCGCGTATTTCTCGTGAGGGTCCACCCTCGCACTGGGGGGCGCTGAGGGCTATTTCGCGCAAAATCCCGGTGTTACTGTCGCTGTACTAGCAATGCAGCTCGGGGGAGGGTGACATGGGCGTCGCCAAAAGGCACATGAGATTCGTCGCGACGACGTTCGCGATCGCAATCGCCGTCGGAACACTGACGGGATGCGGTGCAAGCGCCGGCAGCGAGAACTCGCGCGCTGGCGAGTACCCCGACCTCACCCTCGCCGAGTCCAAGGCTCCCGCGCAGCTGCTGCGCAACACCGCGGTCACGCGCATCCCGACCGACGTCGTGCTCAACGTCGGCACCGACACCGACGGCTCGATCGCGTGCCTCAGCGAGTCCGACGACCCCGAGGGCACGATTCGCCGCTGGGACTCCTCCGTCGACGTCAACCTCAAGCTCACCGAGGCGAAGAACGCTGACGCCATCGTCGCCGAGGTCATCAAGACCTTCACCGAAGACGGCTGGATGTCGCAGGCCATCACCGGCAGCAAGGCCAACAACCAGGCCCACCTTCTCACCAACGGCACCTCGTCAGCGGCCTCGGTGAGCACCTCGCAGATTCGCATCGAGGCGGTCGTCGCCGGCGACCAGGGCTCTGGCTACATCCGCATCGACTCGATGGGCCCGTGCGTCGTCACCGAAGGCGCGAACAGCGCAGAGGTGAAAGACCTGGGCAGGCTCTAGGCCCTCGACTTCAGCCACGCGGCCTGCCGCACCCACTGGTGCGCCTGCCCGCCCTCGTGGTTGTTGAAGTCGTAGACCTCGATCGTCGCGTCACCGCCCCAGTGGTTGTGTGAGGCGAACACGGTCGCGGGCGGGCAGATCTCGTCCATGAGAGCCACAGAGTAGAGGGCTGGCGCGGTAGCGCGCTTCGCGAAGCTGACGCCGTCGAAGTACGAGAGCGTGCGGTAGACCTGCTCCTTCGCGTCGCGGTGCACAGCGAGGTAGCTGACGATCTCGCCGTAGGGGTTCGCGTTGGTGAAGCCGATCGCGCGCTCGAAGTGCTGCAGGAAGGGCACATCGGGCATGACCGCGACGAGCCCGTCGGTCAGCCCGGCGACCGCGATCGCGATGCCGCCGCCCTGGCTGCCGCCGGTGACGGCGACCCGGCTGGCATCCACCCGGTCGAGCCCACGTACGGCATCGACCGCGAGCACACCATCGGTGAAGAGCCGGCGGTAGTAGTAGCTCTCGGGGCTCGCGATGCCCTGGGTCATGTAGCCCGGGAAGGCGGGTCCGCTGCCGTGCGGATCGGGCGTGTCTCCGCCGGAGCCCCAGGCACTGCCCTGGCCGCGGGTGTCCATGAAGAGGTAGGCGTAGCCCGCGTTCACCCACGCGAGGCGCTCGTGGGGCAGGCCGCGCCCACCGCCGTAGCCGTTGTACTCGATCACCGCGGGCAGGGTGTCGCCCGCGAGAGGCAGCAGCAGCCAGGCTCGCACCGGGTCACCCGCGTACCCGCTGAAGGTGACGTCGTAGACCTCGACACCGGTGAGGCCCGCGTCATGGCGGGTCACGACGGGCGGGGTAGCGACGGCCCTCGACTCGGCGAGGGTTGCCTGCCAGAAGGCGTCGAAGTCCGCTGGTTCCGTTACGGTCGGGCGGTACTCCCGCAGCTCTGCGAGAGGAAGGTCGATGAAGCTCACGGGGCAATCGTAGGTGCTGCGCCCTTCTGGCCGCGGCGCTTGCGCCAGCGCACGATCACGACGACCACCGCGGCGACGACCGCGAAGAACACCAACCATGGAATCAGCACGCCGATCACGACGACCGCTCCGCTGATGAAGCCGACGAAGGCGTTCCAGCCTGCCTCGAGTCCGGTGAGAAAGGTCGCCGGGGCGGGCGGCGGCGGGGCGTCCTCTTCGGAGATGAGCGAGAGGGTGATGGTCGCGAGGGCAACAGCGTCGCCGAGGCTGCGCTGCTGAGCGAGCATGCTCTCGAGGTCGCCCTGGCGCTGCGTGAGCTCCGCCTCGATGGAGACGAGGCTGTCGACATCCGTCGCGGTTGAGAGCAGGGTCGTCAGGCGGTCGACGGATGCCTGCAGCGACTTCACCCGGGCATCCACGTCTTTCACCTGGCTGGTCACATCATCGGCCGTCGTCGAGATCTCGATGACCTCCCCGAGAGCCCCGAGCTTCTCGATGGTGGCGTCGAGCGACTCTGCCGGAATGCGCAGGGTGAGGGTCGAGCTGCCCTTGTCGCCGTTGGCGGGGGCGTACTCCTGCCGGCCGTCAATGCGGCCGTTCACTCCCTCGACAATGCGGATCGCGTCTTTCGCGGCATCGGCGGGCTGATCGACGGTGACGGTCAGGTAGCCGGTGATGATCTGCTCGCGGTCGGCCTGCTGCGTCGAGTCGAACGACTCCGTCGACTGGTCGGCGGCAGCACCTCCGTCCTGCTGGGCCTCCGCGGGCAGCGAGAAGGTATCGCTGCTTGCGGCGGAGCATCCGGCAAGGCCGAGGCCGACCACGAGAACGATGGAGGCGATCACTGTGCGCTTCATGGCCCCAACGCTAATGAGCAGAAGTTTGGTTTGTAACCCAACGTTCGTCACGATTCGGGCGTCAATCGTGGTGCCCGGTGGGAGCTTGCTGGACGCTCTCTGAAAGTCACGCCTCCACTCTGACGGCCGACGTAGCGTGAA
>JBIIAR010000245.1:0-4033 GCA_044239765.1 Microbacteriaceae bacterium | reverse complement strand
GCCGCTGCGCGATGCTGCGGTCGACGGGGACTACGACGTGATCGTCAACGAGCGACTGGACTCCGTCTGGCAGCTGACCGGGCTGCCCGACCAGCTGCGCCCCGAGGTCGACGCGCACACCCCCGCTGCGCAGTTCTATGCGGCCAAGGCCTTCGCTGGCTGCATGGCTCGACTGGGCTGGCCTGATTTTCGAGAATCGGATGTCGGTTACAGCTACCAGGCGATAGAGCTCTCGACGAGCGAGACCGAGCGCCTCGACTGGTACCGCTGCTACGCGGCCAACCCGGTCGACTCGACCTACACGATGCGCAGCGTCGCCGAGTTCGACTTCGTCTACGACTACTACCAGGACACCCTCATTCCGTGTCTCGCGCAGAACGGCCACCCCATCACCGATGCCCCGACCCGCGAGGAGTTCCGCACCAACTGGGCCTCGTGGTCTGACCCGCTGTTCCCGTTTGTCTGGAACCCCTATTACGAGTTCGACACGCAGCCCGATCGCTACGACGTATGCCCGCCAGCCCCACCCAACCAGGACTTCTATGCGATTCGCTAGGCACATGGCGGTCGGTGCCGCCGCGCTGCTGCTCGCGGGATGCGTGCCGGTGTCGCAGGTTCCACCGGAGCCGAGCGGCGCAGAGCTCGACGCGCTCATCGCGCAAGAGCTCGAGTTTCAGTGGCAGTACGTGGGTCTCGCTCCGGGGGATCCGCGGCCGACTGTCGACCGCATCCGTCTCGTCTCTCTCGACGAGGCAGAGCAGGTGCACCGCGAGTGCATGGTCGAGGCCGGCTACGGCGACTTTCGCCAGGTGACCGCCTCGATCTACGGGGGAGCGAGCAACCTCGAGCGCCTCGCGATCTACACCTGCTCTGCGCAGTACCCGGTGCCGCCCTCTTCGTTCGGGCTTTTCAGCGAGGCGCAGCGCGGCTACCTCTACGACTACTACACCGAGGTGACGGTGCCGTGCATCGAGTCCTCCGGCCTCACCGTCGACAGCGTGCCGACACGCGACGAGTTCATGGCCCCAGAGACGCACATGCTCGGCCTCTGGCACCCCTACCGCAGCGTGAGAACCGAGACGGATATGAGCTACCTGTCGAAGACGAAGTGCCCCTATGTGCCCGAGGGCTTCAATCCCTTCTAGAGCACCTTCACGCCGGGCAGCAGCGAGATGCCGTAGAAGACCGCGACCGCGGCGGCGATGAGGCAGGCGAGCAGCAGCAGGCCGCGCAGCAGCACGAGAGCCGGCTTGCGGCGCAGGCGGCGTCCAGGCGGGGCAATGACGTTTGCGCTGCGATCGGCGACGCGCTCGTCGGCATAGTTCGCCGACTGCTTCACTGCTTTGGCCCCCACGAGCTCGATGATGCGCAGCACTCGCTCGTAGACCTCGGCCCCGAGCGAGGTGAAGGGCGCGTTGGAGTAGACGAACAGCCAGCTGTCGACGATCTCGGCGTCGAAGGGCGATGCCTCGTCGATGAACAGTGCCATGAGGTCTGGGGTGAAGAAGTAGAGCGCATCGCGCTCATAGCCCTGCGGCGCATGCAGGGTGAACCAGGAGTCGAAGTCGCCCTCAAGCGACAGCGTCTGCTCGTCGCGCAGGTCGTCGGGCAGCGCGGTCGAGTGGCGATTCTCGAGCTTCGACCGCAGCATCATGTGCGGAAGGCGCCGATCGAGGCTGATGGCGATGAAACCCCAGCGGCGGGTGATCGGCGCGGAGCTGTTCACGTCGATCCGCGCCACGAACTCGCCGAAATCGAAGAAGCGCCCCTCCGTCGAGCGAATGTGCTCGCGCGCGTGCCGATCAACCGTGTTCTCCAGCGCGAAGATCGAGCCGGGGTAGGAGGGACTCGGCGTCGCATCGGAGTAGAGCCAGCCGTTCGCCGCGGCGAAAGCCGTCAACCGTGGGCTCATAGACTCGCGTCGGGCGCCGCGCGAGACCTGCCGCAGCAGGCTCACCCCGATCGCCAGCATGATCACCGCGGCCACGCCGATCGCGATCGGTGCGATCGCGTTCGCGGGGGAGGCGAGCCCGGCGGCGGCATTGCGCGACACACCGGCGACACCGCCGAAGGCACCGAAGGCGGTGACGAATCCGAGAAAGACCAGGGCCAAGCCGGTCAGCACTCGCGGCCGCGACACGACCCGGGGAATGGGCACCATGAGCGGGCTCTGGCCCGTCGGTAGCGGGTCGGTCAGCGCAGAGAAATCTATCGAGATCGGCACGGCCCCAGAATGTCATAGTGGGCGGGAATACCCGGGCCACTGTTCGAGTTTGCTAAAGTACATGCAAACGCATCGATCATCAGAAGGACTGGGAGAACCCCATGCAGTTCGGAATATTCACCGTCAGTGACGTCACCACCGACCCGACGGATGGCACCACCCCTACCGAGGGTGAGCGTATCAAGGCGATCGTCACCATCGCCAAGAAGGCGGAGGAGGTCGGTCTCGACGTCTTCGCACTCGGCGAGCACCACAACCCGCCGTTCTTCTCCTCGAGCCCCACGACGACGCTCGCATACATCGCGGCGCAGACCGAGAAGCTGATCCTCAGCACCAGCACGACGCTCATCACCACGAACGACCCGGTGAAGATCGCCGAGGACTACGCGATGCTGCAGCACCTGGCCGACGGGCGCACCGACCTCATGATGGGCCGCGGCAACACCGGCCCCGTCTACCCCTGGTTCGGCAAGGACATCCGTGACGGCATCGAGCTGGCCATCGAGAACTACGCCCTGCTGCACCGCCTCTGGACCGAGGACTTCGTGGACTGGAAGGGCAAGTTCCGCACGCCCCTGCAGGGCTTCCAGTCGACCCCGCGCCCGCTGGATGGCGTGGCGCCCTTCGTCTGGCACGGCTCCATTCGCAGCCCCGAGATCGCCGAGCAGGCCGCGTTCTACGGCGACGGCTTCTTCGCGAACAACATCTTCTGGCCGAAGGAGCACTACATGCGCCTCATCGGCTACTACCGCCAGCGCTTCGAGCACTACGGCCACGGCACCGCAGAGCAGGCGATCGTCGGCCTCGGCGGCCAGGCCTTCATGCGCAAGAACTCGCAGGACGCCGTGTCGGAGTTCCGCCCATACTTCGACAACGCCCCGGTCTACGGCCACGGCCCCACGATGGAGGACTTCACCGAGCAGACCCCGCTGACCGTCGGCAGCCCGCAGGAGGTCATCGACAAGTACGCCGGCATGCGCGAGCACTTCGGCGACTACCAGCGCCAGCTCTTCTTGATGGACCACGCCGGCCTGCCGCTGAAGACCGTGCTCGAGCAGCTCGACATTCTCGGCGAGGAGGTCGTGCCGGTGCTGCGCAAGGAGTTCGCGAAGAACCGTCCGGCATCCGTGCCCGAGGGCCCGACGCACGCTGCCCGTGTCGCTGCTGCCCAGCGGGTCGAGCTTGTCGAGACCGAGGTGAAGTGATGCGCACGATCGCAGTGATCAGCGCTGGCCTCAGCCAGCCTTCGTCGACCCGCCTGCTTGCCGAGCGCCTCGCCACGGCAACCGGCAACCGGGTCGAGGCCCGGGTGGAGTTCGTTGAGCTGCGCGATGTCGCCACCGACATCATGAACAACATGCTCACCGGCTTCGCGAGCCCCAAGCTCGAGAAGGTCATCGAGACGGTGACAAACGCGGATGCCGTGATCGCCGTCACCCCGATCTTCACCACCAGCTATTCGGGCCTGTTCAAGTCGTTCATCGACATTCTCGACCCGGCCTCGCTGACGGGCATGCCCGTGCTCATCGGCGCGACCGGCGGAACCGAGCGCCACTCGCTCGCCCTCGACTACGCGATGCGCCCGCTCTTCACCTACCTGCACGCCGTGGTCTCACCGACCGCCGTGTACGCGGCGTCGAGCGACTGGGGCGACGCGGAGTCGTCGCTGGGCGAGCGCATCGACCGCGCGAGTGCGGAGTTCGCGGCGCTGGTTCGCGACAGCGATCGGTCGAGCCTCGTGCGCGATCCGTTCGCTCTGCCGGCCGGCTTCTCGCCGGTGGGGGCCTTCGGGGCCCAGTAGGGCGATAC
>JBIIAR010000017.1:0-15294 GCA_044239765.1 Microbacteriaceae bacterium | reverse complement strand
GCGCTGGGACAGCACGGCGTGAACATCATGGAGTTCTGCAAGGCCTACAACGCAGCGACCGAGTCGCAGCGTGGCAACGTCATTCCGGTTGAGATCACCGTCTACGAGGACCGCTCGTTCACGTTCATCCTGAAGACCCCGCCGGCCGCAGAGCTCATCAAGAAGGCCGCTGGCGTGCAGAAGGGGTCGTCGACTCCTCACACCGTCAAGGTCGCTCGTCTCACCAACGACCAGGTTCGCTCGATCGCCGAGCAGAAGATGGTTGACCTCAACGCCAACGACGTCGAGGGTGCAATGAAGATCATCGCGGGCACCGCTCGCTCCATGGGAATCACGGTGGACGCATAATGGGTAAGAACTCCAAGGCATACAAGGCCGCCGCAGAGAAGATCGAAGAGGGCAAGTTCTACACGCCCACCGAGGCTGTCTCTGTCGCTCGCACCACGGGATCCGCCAAGTTCGACTCGACCGTCGAGGTCGCGCTGAAGCTCGGTGTTGACCCCCGCAAGGCAGACCAGATGGTTCGTGGAACCGTCATCCTGCCCCACGGCACGGGCAAGACCGCCCGCGTCATCGTGTTCGCAACCGGTCCCGCCGCTGAGGCTGCTATTGCAGCTGGCGCGGACGAGGTCGGCGGCGCTGAGCTCATCGAGAAGGTCGCTGCGGGTTACACCAACTTCGACTCCGCCGTCTCGACCCCCGAGCTCATGGGCCAGGTCGGCCGTCTCGGAAAGGTGCTGGGCCCGCGTGGTCTCATGCCGAACCCGAAGACCGGCACCGTCACGATGGACACCGCCAAGGCTGTCAACGACATCAAGGGCGGCAAGATCGAGTTCCGCGTCGACAAGCACAGCAACGTGCACTTCGTCGCCGGCAAGGCCTCGTTCACCGAAGAGCAGCTCGCTGAGAACATCAAGGCAGCTCTCGACGAGATCGTGCGCTCCAAGCCGTCGAGCTCGAAGGGCCGCTACATCACCAAGGGCACCGTTTCGACGACCTTTGGCCCGGGCATCCCGCTCGACATCAACGCACTGGTCTGAGCTGGCTAGCGCGCCGCCGCTACTGCGGCGCGCAGTTGGCTGAGAAGCGACGTCCACGCCGCCGCTTCTCAGCCTGCAGCCAGCGTTACAGTTAGAGGGGTCCGCGCAAGCGGGCCCCTCTTCTGCTTTCGGAGCACCATGATTCGCCTTGCCACCAGCACCGACGCTGCACAGCTCGCCGAGCTTGCCACCGTCACGTTTCCGCTGGCGTGCCCTCCTGGCAACACGGCTGACGACATCCAGTCGTTCATCGACGGCAACCTGCTCGAGCAGCACTTCGCCGCCTACCTCGCCGACCCCGACAAGGCGATCCTCGTGGCCGATGACTTTCAGGGGTACACGCTCACGGTGTTCAGAGAGCCAACAGACCCGGATGTCGTGAAGGCCCTCACGACGACACCCAGCGCCGAGCTGAGCAAGTGCTACGTTCGCGCTGGCAACCACGGCACCGGCCTCGCCGGGGAGCTCATGCAGGCCACCATCGAGCTCGCGCGGTCGCGGGGCTCCGCTGCCGTCTGGCTCGGGGTCAACGAGCACAACGCCAAGGCGAACCGCTTCTACGAGAAGCACGGCTTCGTGCAGGTCGGCACGAAGCGATTCAGGCTCGGGGACCACTGGGAAGACGACTACGTCAGGCAGCTGCTGCTGTGATGCGCGTGCCTGATACCTCCGTGCGCCTCGCGGGCCGCGGTGACGCCGTGCTGCTGCACCTCATCGCCGTCGCGACCTTTCCGCTGGCAGCAACGCCGGCAACGCCAGCGGACGACGTGGCCGCCTACATGGACGACGAGCTGTCGGTCGAGCGCTTTCGCTCCCGCCTCGAGTCCGACCGTCGCACCCTCTTCATCAGTGAGAGCGAGGGCACCCCGGCGGGCTACGCGATGCTCAACCACAGCACGGCCGTGCCAGACGATGTGAGGCAGGTGCTGCAGCACAGCCCGAGCACCGAGCTGAGCAAGTTCTACCTGCTCACGGGCCGCCACGGCTCGGGGCGAGACGCGCAGCTGATGGAGGCGGTTCTCGATGCGGCCCGGGAGCGCGAGGCTGCGTCGGTCTGGCTCACCGTCAACTCCGAGAACGTGCGTGCGCAGGCCTTCTATGACGGGTACCGCTTCGAGCGGCGGGGAACGAAGGTGTTCACCGTCGGTGCAAGCGTTGAGGACTACCTCATTCTGGAGAAGGCGCTGTGAAGACGGAGAGCGACGCAGCGGTGCGCCTTGCGGGCCGTGGGGATGCGGTCATGCTGCACCTGCTGGCCGCGGCCACCTTTCCGCTGGCCTGCGCCCCCGGCACCCCGGCTGACGACATCGCGGCGCACATCACCGCGAACCTCTCGGTCGAGAAGTTTCGCGCACGCCTCGAGTCGGATCGCCGTACGCTCTTCATCGGCGAGATCAGCGGCACCCCTGCTGGGTACGCCATGGTCAGCGAGCACCGCGAGCTGCCTGACGACGTGCGGGCCCTGCTCACCACGAGCCCGACCGTCGAGCTGAGCAAGTTCTACCTGCTCGCCGGGCGTCACGGCTCTGGTCTCGCCGACAAGCTCATGCACGCGGCTCTCGACGCCGCGCGAGACCGCGGCGCCGCGTCGGTGTGGCTCGGGGCAGACCCGGGCAACTCGCGTGCGAACAGCTTCTACGACAAGTACCACTTCGAGCGTCGGGGCATCAAGAAGTTCCAGGTCGGCACGCGCCTCGAGGACGACGTGATTCGCGAGCTGGTGTTCTCGACGACCTAGACGTCGGCGACAGTCAGCACGATCTTGCCCCGGGTGTGCCCGGTCTCGAGGGCGCGGTGCGCCTCGGCCGCCTCGTCGAGCGGAAAGACCTTGTCGACGAAGACGCGCACATCGCCCGACTCGAGCAGACGCGAGATGACGGCGAGGGTGGTGCCGTCGCCCGAGACCTTGTAGCGCGAGGCGCGGAAGCCGCCCGCGACGGCGTCGTCGATGAGGGAGTCCCAGCTGCCCGTGGGGGCGTTGACAATGAGGCCACCGGGGCGCAGCACGGTGAGGCTGCGGGTTCCCGTCTCGTCGTGCACGTTGCCGATGAGGTCGATGACGACATCCACGTCT
The DNA here is from genome assembly GCA_044239765.1 of Microbacteriaceae bacterium. Taxonomy (GTDB): domain Bacteria; phylum Actinomycetota; class Actinomycetes; order Actinomycetales; family Microbacteriaceae; genus Conyzicola. The sequence continues at coordinate 12,180 of JBIIAR010000017.1, read as the reverse complement.
TTGACCACCTCTTCGAAGCGGGTGCTCGTGTAGTCGACGACCTCGTTGGCACCGAGCTCGCTCAGCCAGCCGAGGTTGCGGGTCGAGCCGGTCGCGATGACCCAGGCTCCGAAGAAGCGCGCGAACTGGATGGCGAAGTGCCCGACGCCACCGGCGCCGGCGTGAATGAGGATGCGCTGGCCCTCGTGCGCCTTCGCGAGCTCGACGACCATGCCCCAGGCGGTGAGCGCTGCCAGTGGAACCGCGGCGGCCTCGACGTGCGAGAGGGCCTTCGGCTTGCGGGCGATGCTCATGCTCGGCACGCTGACGTACTCGGCGTAGGTGCCGCCGTAGCGGGGAACCTGCGCCATGCCGTAGACCTCGTCGCCCGGCTTGATCGGGTGGCCCTCATAGGGTGACGAGACGACGATGCCGCTGAAGTCGTTGCCGAGCACAGCCGGGTACTCGAGCAGGGAGCTGACACCGCGACCGCCGCGTGTCTTCGCGTCGATCGGGTTGACCCCGGCGGCTATCACCTTGACGAGAAACTCCGAGTTGGCCGTGGCCGGCTGCTCGATCTCGATGACGTTCATCACGTCTGGTGCGCCAGTTGCCTCGATGACGACAGCCCGCATGGTGCTCATTCCAGTGGCCTCCCCGCCGTGTACACCCCAGTAAAGGGGGTGAATGAGTCGGCGCTGTTACGCGCGTGTCACTGTGCTGCAAACTATGTTTTCACTGTGCCTGCCGAGAATCCACCATCCACCAATCCCCGCGTGCGTGTCGGCGAGGTGCGTCTGCTGAGCGATCACTGGTACCACCTGCACGCCACCACCTTCGACTACCTCGGCGCCAACGGCGAGTGGTCAACGCAGGTACGCGAGACCTACGATCGCGGCAACGGGGCGACGATCCTGCTCTACAACACCGCACAGCGCACCGTTCTGCTGACGTCGCAGTTTCGGTATCCGGCATACATCAACGGCCACGCCGACGGCGTTCTCATCGAGACCGCGGCCGGACTTCTCGACAACGACGACCCCGAGACCGCGATCAGGCGCGAGGCGATCGAAGAGACCGGACACCGCGTCGGCGCGGTCGAGCACGTCTTCGACGCGTTCATGAGCCCCGGCTCTGTGACAGAGAAGCTGCACTTCTTCGCGGCGCCCTACGACGCCGACACCCGGCAGCACGCGGGCGGCGGGCTCGCGCACGAGGGAGAGGAGATCGGCCTCATCGAGCCGACCATCGACGAGGCGCTGGCCATGATCGACGACGGACGCATCGCCGACGCCAAGACGATCATGCTGCTGCAGTGGGCGGTGCTTCGAGGGCCCTTCAGCTAAGGCTGCTGCCGCAGTCCTGCAAGGTTGGGCAGGGGAGACCACGTGCCGAGCTGCGGGTAGTCGATGGTCACGCCCGTGACGCCGTACGGCCCGAGACCCAGTGCCCAGTCAATCGCTGCCGGCAACGGAATGCTGAAGAGCGGCACGGAATCATCGGCCGACACGAGTCCGCTGTCACGCGCTGACTGCTGCGCGCGGCTCGCGCTGCTGTAGATGCACAGCAGCTGGCCCGCGTCGCCCGCGATAGCGAAGGGCCGTGGATTCTCGGCGGTACCGCGGTTGATGAAGACCCAGTGCTCGAGAGCCGCCACAGCCTGCCAGAGCTTGATCTGCGCGCCGATGTCGCCGGGCGCGGAACGCACCGCCGCGTCGAGCTGGTCGAGCTCGGCGAGCACCGCGTCAGAGGGGTCGGTCATCATCGCTTCATCAACGTGAGCAGCGTGTTGGCCAGCTGAACGAGAACGTGGATCTGGTTGTCGTCACGGTCGATCCACTTGGCCTGGGGCTCGGCATCCACGGGAATGAAGCCGTCGTGGCGTTCCCAGACGAGCAGGGTGCGCTCCGCCCCCAGCACGTACTGCTGCCACCAGATCTGCCGAAGGTACGACCGAGGGATGCTGCGCCAGACTGAGCTGGTCGTCTTGATCTCCGAGGTCACCAGGGCTCCATCCACGATGCCGACGCCATCGGGAGTGGCAAGGTGCAGCTTCTCGCCGTCTGCGTGGAACAGCGCGGAGCTCGGCTCGATGCGGTGCTCTGCCCGCACCCAGCGGGCGATCTCTGGCTCGCGGGCGCGACCGTGGTCGGTGTAGGCGTTGCCACCGAATCCGGTTCCCATGATCTTGTCGAGGGCCACCGACTGCAGCGACTTCTGGCTCGAGAGGCGGGCGACATCCGTCGCGGTGACCCCGCGGGAGCGTGCGCGCAGCCAGGCGACGCGGTCGGTGGAGTCCGCGAGGATGCGGTCGGTGTGCGGCACGGGGGGCTCGTCGAAGAACGAGAGCGTCGGCTGCATGAGGGTCACCCGTCTATTGTCGCCCCTCGCCCCGATGCGCGTCGCGCGCCTCTGAGGTGCGTCTAACTCCCCTTGGGCAGAAACGCGAAGGGGAACAAGGCGCAACTCAGCGACTCAGCCAGCCATGGCGTCGATGTTCTCCGGACTGAGCGCGTGGTGAATAGCCAGCATGCTCGCCCCGAGCACCGCGGCGTTGGCGCCGGCGGTCGACTGCACGATCGAGAGGTGCCCGGTCGCGAGGGGCATGGAGCGCGTGTAGACGATCTCGCGCACGCCGGCGATGAGGTGCTCGCCGGCTTGCGCCATCGATCCGCCGATCGCGATGACCGAGGGGTTCATCAGGCTGACGCAGGCCGTCAGCACCTCGCCGATGTCGCGTCCGGCCTGGCGCACTGCCTGAATGGCGTCGATGTTGCCGGTCTTGACGAGGTCGATGACGTCCTGCGACGTCTCGGCGGCGAGTCCGCTCTTGCGCAGCTCGGCGGCGATCGCCGGACCCGAGGCCAGCGCCTCGAGGCAGCCGCGGTTGCCGCAGTGGCAGGGCACGCCGGCCCCGCGGGGAATCTGCACGTGGCCGATATCGCCGGCGATGCCCTGCGCGCCGCGCTGCAGGCGTCCGCTCGAGATGACGCCCGATCCGATGCCGGTCGCCACCTTGACGAAGATCATGTGCTCGGTGCTCGGCCAGGCGTAGGCCTGCTCGCCGAGCGCCATGATGTTGACGTCGTTGTCCACCAGCACGGGAACCTCGAGGTGCTGCTGCACGTATCGCGGCACGTCGAAGTGGTGCCAGCCCGGCATGATCGGCGGGTTGATCGGCATGCCAGTGCTGTGCTCGACCGGCCCGGGCAGGCCGATGCCGATCGCGATGACGTCGCTCTGCTTGCGGCCGAGGCCCTCGAGCAGACCACGGCCGGTCTCGACCATCCACGAGAGCACCGACTCTGGGCCGTCGGCGATGTCGCGACGGCCGGACTGCTCGGCGAGCGTGAGGCCGGTGAGGTCGGTGACGGCAATGGTGGCGTGGGTCGCACCGAGATCGGCGGCGAGCACGACCTTCGCGCTCGGATTCAGGGCGAACTGGCTGGATGGCCGCCCACCCGTCGACTGCGCGTCACCCACCGGGCTGACAAGACCCAGCTCCATGAGCGCGTCGACGCGCAGTGCGATGGTGGAGCGCGCGAGCCCCGTCACGTTGGCGAGCTCTGCACGGGTGCGCGGCTGCCCGTCGCGCAGAAGTTGGAACAGCTCGCTCGCTCCGGAGGCTCCGAGCGCTGATCCTCGGCTTACATCGACCATGGGCATAAGTGTAGGTGTGCGTCGACGTTTGCCTCGTACGTAGGTGGTTCACAGAGACTCCATAGAACTCTGCCGATACTTGGGAGTATGACAATCGCATCGCGGCACAGCTCCGCACCCGTCGCCCAGCCGCGGCTGACACGCGCCGACGGCTCGCCGATTCGCGCGGTCGTCGTCGATGACGAGGACTCCCTCACCGACCTGCTGTCGATGGCGCTGCGCTACGAGGGGTGGGATGTTCGCATCGCCTCAGACGGGCAGAAGGCCCTCTCCCTTGCCCGCGAGTTTCGCCCCGACGTCATCGTGCTCGACATCATGCTTCCCGACATCGACGGCATGCAGGTGCTCACGCGCCTTCGGGCGGATGGCGTGCAGACCCCCGTTCTCTTCCTCACGGCGAAGGACGCCCTCGACGACCGCATCGCCGGCCTCACCATCGGCGGCGACGACTACGTCACCAAGCCCTTCAGCCTCGAAGAGCTCGTGGCCCGGCTGCGCGGCCTCATTCGCCGCAGCACCCTCAACTCACTCGACGCCGACACCTCGTTCATCGCGGTCGGCGACCTCACCCTCGACGAGGACAGCTACGAGGTGCGCCGCGGAGACACCCTCGTCGAGCTGACCGCGACCGAGTTCGAGCTGCTTCGCTTCATGATGCGCAACCCGCGTCGCGTGCTCAGCAAGAGCCAGATTCTCGATCGCGTGTGGAAGTACGACTTCGGGGGCAAGTCGAGCATCGTCGAGCTCTACATCTCCTACCTGCGCAAGAAGATCGACACGCTCGGCCCACGCATGATCCACACGGTGCACGGCGTCGGCTACATGCTGAAGCCCGGTGAGAAATGAGCACAGGGAAGTGAGCCGCTGGACTTTGCGCCGCAGGCTCGTCCTCGGCATCCTGCTGCTGCTGGCCGCGGTGAGCGTCGTGATCGGCTCGGTGTCGACCGTCGTGCTGCGCGGCTACCTTGTCGACAAGCTCGACTCGCAGGTTGCCGCCGCCACCTCGCGTTTTCAAGGAGTGGTCGACAGGCCCAACGGAGGCGGATCCCAACCGCCCGTCGACGAGAACCGCCCCGGTCCCGGGGACTTCCTCCCGTTCGCGGGCCTCGGGCCCGGCACGATCGGTGCCTTTATCGACGACGGGGCGATCGAGGCGGTGCTTCTCGGCGAGCAGCTGCAGCAGACGCCGCTCTCTGACTCCCAGCAGGACCTGCTGCTCTCGATCGGCGTCGACGAGGAGCCGGTGACGCTCGATCTCGGGGGTGAGCTCGGCCAGTACCGACTTGCCGCTGTCGATGCCGCCGACGGCAAGACGGTCGTCATCGGCCAGCCGATGCGCGATGTCAACGCGACCGTGCTGCAGCTCGTTCTCGTGATCGGCGTGGTGACCGCCGCCGGGCTCATCGCGGCGTTCGCCGTCGGCACGGCGATCGTGCGGCTCGCGCTTCGTCCGTTGGATCGGGTGGTGGCGACCGCGTCGCACGTGGCCGAGCTCCCACTCGAGCGCGGCGAGGTGGCCCTCGCGGTGCGCGTCGCCGACGAGGACGCCGACCCGAGCACGGAGGTCGGCCGCGTCGGCGCTGCCATCAACCGGATGCTCGGGCACGTCGCATCCGCCCTCTCCGCTCGCGAGGCGAGCGAGAAGAAGGTGCGCACTTTCGTCGCCGACGCCAGCCACGAGCTGCGAACCCCTCTCGCGTCGATCCGCGGATACAGCGAACTCACCCGCCGCGGGGGCCACGAGCTGCCCGCCGATGTCGTGCACGCGCTCGGGCGCATCGAGTCGGAGTCGCTGCGCATGACGAGCCTCGTCGAAGACCTTCTGCTGCTCGCCCGACTCGACGACGGCCGCAGCCTCGAAGAGCTTCCCGTCGACCTCAGCGCCCTGCTGGCGGATGCCGTCAGCGACGCACAGGTCGCCGGCCAGGACCACCGGTGGAGCCTCGACCTGCCCGACGAGCCCGTCGTGGTGCAGGGGGACTCCGCGCGCCTGCACCAGATCGTCGCCAACCTGCTCGCGAACGCGCGCACGCACACCCCCGCCGGCACCACGGTGAGCGCGAGTGCCCGTCTCGACGGCGAGTTCGCCGAGCTGCGCATCGCCGACACGGGTCCGGGTATCGACCCGACGGTGCTGCCGACGGTCTTCGAGCGCTTCGCCCGAGGCGACAGCTCCCGCTCCCGCGTTGCCGGCAGCACCGGCCTCGGCCTCGCCATCGTGCAGGCAGTGGTGAGCGCCCACCGCGGCACCGTCACGGTCGAGAGCGAGCCCGGGTCGACGGTGTTCGCGGTGCGCCTGCCGGTCGCGGCATCCCCTGCGGCTGGATGAGGTGGCGTGATTGGCGCAATCGCCGCGAATCACGTACTCTTATCGGAGCCAAAGACCGCTGGTCTTCGTCGTGCAAACGGCGAACGAAGGTTTCCGTAAGGAAACGGCCCGCGCAGGTGTGTGAAGATTTCTCCTGGTCACACAGGAACGAAGCTCCGTGCAACTGCGCCGGAGCATTTTTTACGTTAACGCGTAGATGCACCCGGCACGTCTGACGCAATCAACAATCAATCAAGGAGTGTCATGGCGAACAAGGAAGCATCGGTCGCCGAGCTTACGGATCTGTTCCGTAACTCGACCGCCGTTCTGCTCACCGAGTACCGCGGACTCACTGTGGCCCAGCTCAAGACGCTGCGCCAGTCAATCAGTGAGAACGCGACCTACGCCGTCGTCAAGAACACGCTCACGAAGATCGCGGCGAACGCAGCTGGTATCAGCTCGTTCGACGACCAGCTTGCTGGTCCGTCCGCGATCGCCTTCGTTCACGGTGACCCGGTCGCCGTTGCGAAGTCGCTGCGTGATTTTGCCAAGGCAAACCCTCTCCTCGTCGTGAAGAGCGGTTACTTCGACGGTAACCCGCTCTCTGAGGCAGAGGTCAAGCAGCTCGCTGATCTCGAGTCCCGTGAAGTTCTGCTCGGCAAGCTTGCCGGCGCCTTCAAGGCCTCGCTGTTCGGTGCCGCTTACATGTTCAACGCGCCCCTCGCGCAGGCGGTTCGCACCGTCGACGCGCTGCGCGAGAAGCAGGACTCCGCGGCGTAAAGCCCCGCGGTTACGAGAACTAGAAACACAAGGAGAAAATCATGGCAAAGCTTACGAGCGACCAGCTCATCGAGGCATTCAAGGAGCTCACGCTCATCGAGCTCTCTGACTTCGTCAAGAAGTTCGAAGAGGTCTTCGAGGTCACCGCGGCCGCCCCCGTTGCAGTTGCTGCAGCCGGTGGCGGAGCAGCTGCTCCGGCCGAAGAGGTTGAGGAGAAGGACTCCTTCGACGTCATCCTCGAGTCGGCTGGCGAGAAGAAGATCCAGGTCATCAAGGAGGTCCGTGCACTCACGAACCTCGGTCTCGGCGAGGCCAAGGCCGTCGTTGATGGCGCACCGGGCGCAGTGCTCGAGGGTGTCAACAAGGAGACCGCCGAGAAGGCCAAGGCTCAGCTCGAAGAGGCTGGCGCCACGATCACCCTCAAGTAGTTCTTGAGGGCCCGATCGGGCTTGAAGCATTGAAGGCCCCCATCCGTTCGCGGGTGGGGGCCTTTGCTATGCCGTCGCGGGCGAGGTCGTGCTGCTGCGCACGTCGAGATCGACCGGAACGGTGAAGTGCTCAGAGGCGAAATCGTGGCGCGGCGTTGCCAGCTCCTCCATGATCAGCCGCACCGCGCGCTCGCCCTGCAGGGCCGGCTGCTGGCGCAGCGTGGTGAGCCCGAACATGGCGGCATTCTCGTGGCCGTCGATACCAATGACAGACAGAGCGGATGGCACGCCGACCCCCAGCTGCCTCGCCGCGATGATCGCCCCGAAGGCGATCTCGTCGCATCCTGCGAAGATGGCTGTCGGCCGCTCGCGAGGATCGGCAAGCAGCTGCAGCGCTGCGGCATAGCCGCCCTCCATCGTGAACTCGGTGGGCACGTAGCCCTGCGCCGCGCCGAGCCCCGCCTCGGTCATGGCGCGACGGTAGCCGTCGAGGCGCTTGGCGTGCACGGTGAAGTCCATCTGCCGGTCGAGCGATCCGCCGAGGTGGATGATGCGTCGGTGCCCCAGCGAGATGAGGTGCGTGGTGGCGAGGTGGGCGCTGGCCTCGTCGTCGATGCTCAGCGTCGAGATGCCCTCGATCTCACCGCCGACGCCGACGATCGGCTTGGCGAGGTTGTGCAGCAGCTGCACCTCGTGGGTGTTGAGGGCGATGCCGACTGCGATGACGGCATCCACTCGCTTTCGCACCAGAAAGTAGTCGAAGACGCGTTTGCGGTGCTTCTCGTCGTCGCGAAGGCGATAGAGCGAGAGGTCGTAGCCGGCGTCCATGAGGGCACTCTCGATGCCCTCGAGCACCTCGCCGAAGTACCAGCGATTGACGAAGGGGATCACGATGCCGACGTTCTTGGTGCGCCCGGTCACCAGGCTGGCGGCGTTCGTCGACGCGACGAAGCCGAGCTCGGCCGCGACCTCGGCCACGCGAAGGCGAGTCTCGGCAGAGACGTAGCCGCTGCCGCTGAGGGCGCGGGACACCGTGGACTTGGAGACGCCTGCGGCCTTAGCCACGTCGGCGATACCGGCCACAACACCCTCCATTAGGCTCGCGAGTCGATGTGAGACCGTTTCCATACTCGGCATCGCAGCGACAGTCGCCAAGAGTACATGACGGTGTCCATTCAGTAAACCGTGACCAAAACGGGGGGAGAAGTGCTTGCCAGCGTGACGCGCGCCGATTACCGTGGGCTGTGGAACCGGTTCCCGAATTCTCGGAAACCACTCCATTTGCACCAGCAACCACAAACCTCAAGGAGGAGGATTTATGCGTTCGACCATGCAACGCCGGGTACTGATCCCGGTCGCCGCGGCAGCCGCGGTAGCTCTCGGTCTCACCGGATGTGTCGGTGACGAGGCGGCCGACACCTCAGACATCGACTGTGCGCCGTACGAGTCGTACGGCACCTTCGAGGGCGACGAGGTCTCGATCTCGGGCACGATCGTCGAGGTAGAGGCCGACCGACTCAACGAGTCGTGGGCTGACTTCGCCGCGTGCACGGGCATCTCGATCGACTACCAGGGCACCCAGGAGTTCGAGGCCAACATCCGCACGCTCGCCGAGGGTGGCAACCCGCCCGACCTCGGCATCTTCCCGCAGCCCGGCCTGTTCGCCGACATCGCGGCCGGTGGCTTCTTCGTTCCCGCCCCCGAGGCAGTCGAGGCCAACGTCGACGAGTTCTGGTCTGAGGACTGGAAGGCCTACGGCACCGTCGACGGCACCTTCTACGGCGCACCGCTGATGGCCAGCATCAAGGGCTACGTCTGGTACTCCCCGTCGGAGTTCAACGACAAGGGCTACGAGATCCCGACCACGCTCACCGAGCTCAACGACCTCGCTGACACCATCGCCGCCGAGGGCGACCACAAGCCGTGGTGCGCAAGCTACGCCTCCGACGCTGCGACCGGTTGGCCTGTCACCGACTGGATCGAGGACTACGTTCTTCGCGAGCAGGGTCCCGAGTACTACGACCAGTGGTACAAGCACGAGATCCCCTTCAACGACCCGGGTGTCGTTGAGGCCTTCGACTCGGTCGGCGACATCCTCAAGAACGAGGACATGGTCGGCGACGTCACTGCCGGACTCTCCATCCCCTTCGGCGAGGGCGGCCTGCCGATCCTCGACGGCACCTGCTCGCTTCACCACCAGGCCTCGTTCTACGAGGGCTTCTGGGGTGACGGCGTGACGGTTGCTCCCGACGGTGACGTCTTCGCGTTCCTGCTGCCCCCGGTCAGCGCCGATGACCCGCTTGCGGTCAACGGTGGTGGCGAGATCGTCGGAGCCTTCTCTGACGAGCCCGCGGTGCAGGCCTTCCAGGCCTTCCTTGCCAGCGACACCTGGGCCAACAACCGTGTTGCCCTCGGCGGTGTCATCAGCGCGAACAGCGGCCTCGACGCGAGCCTCGCATCCAGCCCGCTTCTCGAGCAGAGCATCGAGATCCTGCAGGACCCGAACACCACGTACCGCTTCGACGCATCTGACCTGATGCCCGGTGCGGTGGGCGGCAACTCCTTCTTCAAGGGGATCGTCGACTGGATCGGCGGCGAGAGCAGCCAGTCCGTGGCCGACAAGATCGAGGCAGGCTGGCCCACCAGCTAGCGTGCCCCTAGTGTGAGGGCGGGGCCAGTTCTGCTGGCCCCGCCCTCTCCACTCACTTCAGCGTCGAAGGAAAGGAGTACGTCTGTGAGAACAGTCGACCTCATTGAGAAGATCGTCCAGGTCGGACTAGGACTAGCCGTCTTCGCGGCGGTCATCGGCCTCATCCTGTTCCTGGCCGACAAGGCACCGAAGAAGGCCAAGGACGTCGTTCAGCTGGTCGTGTTCCTCGCGCCGGCCGTGATCCTGCTGGCCATCGGCCTGATCTACCCGGCGATCCGCACCAGCATCCTCGCCTTCAGCAACAAGGCCGGCGACCTCATCGGCCTGGACAACTTCGTCTGGATCTTCACGCAGCCCGACGCCGTGCGCGTGGTCATCAACACCCTGATCTGGGTGGTCTGCGTTCCCCTCATCTCGACCATCGTCGGGCTCTCGTACGCGATCTTCATCGATCGATCGCGCGGTGAGCGCATCTTCAAGGCGCTGGTCTTCATGCCGATGGCCATCTCCTTCGTCGGGGCCGGCATCATCTGGCGCTTCCTCTACGACTACCGCCCCTCGACGCAGGAGCAGATCGGCCTGCTCAACCAGATCGTCATCTGGCTCGGCGGCGAGCCGGTGAAGTGGCTGCAGACCGAGCCGGTCAACACCTTCCTGCTCATCATCGTGATGATCTGGATCCAGACCGGCTTCGCCATGGTGATCCTCTCTGCTGCGATCAAGGGCATTCCGACCGAGCAGGTCGAGGCGGCGCAGCTCGACGGCACCAACGCCTGGCAGCGCTTCACCAACGTGACCCTGCCCGGCATCCGCAGCTCGATTGTCGTGGTGGTCACGACGATCTCGATTGCGACACTCAAGGTCTTCGACATCGTGCGAACGATGACCGCGGGCAACTTCGACACCAGCGTCATCGCCAACGAGATGTACACGCAGGCATTCCGGGCGAACGAGCCGGGACGCGGAGCGGCGCTCGCGCTCGTGCTCTTCGTGCTCGTGCTTCCGATCGTCATCTACAACGTGCGCGTGCTGCGCAAGCAGAAGGAGATCCGATGACCTCGACACCCGTCACCGCCCCGGTCGACAGCGACGTCGCCCGCCCCGGAACCACCAAGACGAGCAGGGTCAAGAAGCGCCTCACCTCGCGTGGCGCCACTGTGGTCTCGCTGATCATCGCCGTGCTCTGGACCCTGCCGACCTTCGGCCTCTTCATCTCGTCGTTCCGCCCCGAAGAAGAGATCAAGGGCAACGGATGGTGGACCATCTTCGCCAACCCCGGCTTCACCCTCGACAACTACAAAGAGGTGCTGCTCTCGTCGTCCTCCTCCTCGCCGCAGCTGGGGGAGTACTTCATCAACTCGCTCGCGATCGCTATTCCTGCGACCGTCTTTCCGCTGGTGCTGGCGGCCATGGCTGCCTACGCCTTCGCGTGGATCAAGTTCAAGGGCTCGGGCGCGCTGTTCGTCTTCATCTTCGCCCTGCAGATCGTTCCGCTGCAGCTGGCGCTGATTCCGCTGCTGCAGATCTTCTCCGGAATCCTGCAGCCGTTTCAGGAGTCGGTCGGTGACGCGCTCAACATTCCGACGAGCAACTACCTGCAGATCTGGATCGCGCACACGATCTTCGCGCTTCCGCTGGCGATCTTCCTGCTGCACAACTTCATCTCCGAGATTCCGGGTGAGGTGATCGAGGCGGCCCGCGTCGACGGTGCGAGCCATGGGCAGGTGTTCCTGCGCATCATCATCCCGCTGGCGATTCCGGCGCTGGCGTCGTTCGCGATCTTCCAGTTCCTCTGGGTGTGGAACGACCTGCTGGTAGCTCTGATCTTCTCCGGAGGAACCTCCGAAGCGGCGCCGCTCACGCAGCGGCTGGCAGAGCTCACGGGTAGTCGCGGCCAGGAGTGGCAGCGCCTCACGGCGGCGGCCTTCGTCTCGCTGGTTGTGCCGCTCATCGTGTTCTTCTCGCTGCAGCGCTACTTCGTGCGCGGACTGCTCGCGGGCTCGACCAAGGGGTAGTGGCGCCGGGGTGGTCGAGCGTGTCGAGACCTTCGCTCATAGCGGATCTCGACATGCTCGATCACCGCTGAGGGTTAGCCTGAGGCAATGAGTATGCGCGGGGGCGGCGGCGGCCGCGGGGGACGAGTCAGCAGCGCGGATGCGGCGGCCCAGAAGGCCGCGAACGCCGAGGCCCCGAAGATCCCCGACCTGCTCAAGCGCATCGGTGGTCTGTTCGCGCCTCACAAGACCGCGCTCATCGTCACCATCAGCCTCGTGCTGATCAGTGCGGGGCTGAGCGTGTTTCCCCCGTTGCTGACGAAGCAGGCCTTCGACGTCGGGCTGTTCCCCGCGAGCGGCACCCCGAATGTTCCCGTGCTC
>JBIIAR010000244.1:0-4038 GCA_044239765.1 Microbacteriaceae bacterium | reverse complement strand
GCTGCATCAGGCTTGCGCCCATTGTGCAATATTCCCCACTGCTGCCTCCCGTAGGAGTCTGGGCCGTGTCTCAGTCCCAGTGTGGCCGGTCACCCTCTCAGGCCGGCTACCCGTCGTCGCCTTGGTGGGCCGTTACCTCACCAACTAGCTGATAGGCCGCGAGTCCATCCCAGACCGAAATTCTTTCCAGCTCCTAACCATGCGGTTGAAGCTCGTATCCGGTATTAGACACCGTTTCCAGTGCTTATCCCAGAGTCTGGGGCAGGTTACTCACGTGTTACTCACCCGTTCGCCACTGATCCAGAAGAGCAAGCTCTTCTTTCACCGTTCGACTTGCATGTGTTAAGCACGCCGCCAGCGTTCATCCTGAGCCAGGATCAAACTCTCCATAAATGTTTGATTGCTCGGCTACAAGTAGCCGGCACATCTAGCGCAGGGATCAGCCGGAATAGGCATCAACCCTGCAAGTTTGAAACTGACAAGAACAAATCAATACTGACTTGCTTTGTTTTGTTTATATCTATTTCCAAAGGAATCCGGTGAGATTCAGTACGTCATCCGAACGGAATCAGTACCCAAACCCCACACGGGTTTTTGGCATTTGACATTGTGCACGCTGTTGAGTTCTCAAGGATCGGGCGCTCCTGGTTTTCACCTTGCGGCTTCTACCCAGGGCCTTCCTAGTCAGATTTGCTGCCTTCGCTTTCGCGCCGGGCAACTTGTCTAACTTACCATCTTCGCGGTACTTGTCAAATCGGCGGCTGCGGCTCGAAAGTCGCGCGCCACATCGTTTTGACTTGCTCTGCGAAGTGGATTTTTATCCTAAGTTGTAAAGACAGATTCTCAAAGAGACGCTCTGCTTTATTGCTAGGATTTGGTCCCTCTTGAGGCCGGGAAGCTCTTCGGCTTTCCGCACCTTTGGGGTGACGAGTAGTTACTCTACGGGCGATTTGCGCGTCTCGCCAAACCACGGCGCATCCCGGGCGTGTCGCGCTCAAGAAGCCCGGAATTACAAGGGTGTAATTCCTAGTCGCAGTATTTGGCCACCCACGCGGGGATGGCCGTCTTCGACGTAACGCTGTCCATCTTGGTCACTGTGGCGGGTCGATCGAGGGTCTTGGATGCCTCGATGCCCGAGACGATGACGCCGGCGGCATCGGCGACGGCGGTGACATCGGCCTTGATGGTGGGCGGGGCGGTCGACGCGATTGTCTGCCATCTCGCCTGGTAGCCCTTCATCAGCTTGAGGGTCGTCACGAGGTCTGCGCCATCGGTCGGCCAGCCGAAGCCGGGCTGCGAGAGCACACCCGGTGTCTCGGCCAGGTTGGCGCAGAGCGCGGCGCTGTCGGCCTTCACCTCGAGCTCGGAGTCGTTCACCAGGGTGTAGCCCGCGAATGCCGCTCCCCCGACCACCGCCACACTGACCAGAGTGATGATCAGCGGCACGGCGAGGGATCGCGAGTCGACCCGCGCCGCTCGGGCGCTGCGGCGGGTCAGCTCAGGCTCGGCACCCGCGGCATCGGGGCCACCAAGACCGAAGTCGAAGGATGTGGCACGGTTCGGGCCGTCTCCGGGGGAAAGCGTCATGGCTGTGGTCTCCTTGGGAAGGCGAATTACCCTCGCCTATGAAAACCGAGCGTAGCGAACGCATGTCTCGAACGGGTTACAGCGTGGAACGGGCGTGTCACTCCACGAACACGCCCGCGAGCGTCTTCTTTCCGCGGCGCAGAACCGCCATGCCGGAGACGAGACGGAAGGTGGCGATCTCTGCCGCCTCATCCGTCACCTTCTCGTTGTTGATGTAGACGCCACCCTCGCCGATCGAGCGTCGCGCTGCGCTGAGGCTCGGGGTGAGCCCGGTGTCGACGAGCAGCTGCGCCACGGTGGCGCTGGCCATCGTCGTGGTGTTCGGCAGCTCCCGCAGCGCCGACTCGAGTGTCGCCGCGTCGAGCTCAGCCAGATCGCCGTTGCCGAAAATAGCGGCGGATGCGGCAATGGCCGCCCCGGTCGCGGCCGCCCCGTGCACGAGGGTCGTGACCTCGAGCGCGAGCCGACGCTGCGCCTCGCGCTTGAACGGCTCTGTCGCCACGGCCTCGGCGAGCGCCTCGATCTCTGCCCGCGTCAGGAAGGTGAACACCTTGAGGCGGGCGATGACATCCGCATCGTCGGTGTTGAGCCAGAACTGGTAGAGCGCGTACGGGCTCGTGAGGGCGGGGTCGAGCCAGATCGCGTTGCCCTCGCTCTTGCCGAACTTGGTGCCGTCGCTGTTTGTGATCAGCGGTGTGCCGATCGCGTGCGCGCTGACCCCTTCGGCCTTGTGGATGAGGTCGGTGCCGCTCGTGAGGTTGCCCCACTGGTCGCTGCCCCCGGTCTGCAGCACGCAGCCGTAGCTGCGGTACAGCTCGAGGAAGTCCATGCCCTGCAGGATCTGGTAGCTGAACTCGGTGAAGCTGATGCCCGCGTCGCTGTTGAGGCGGGCGCTGACGGCGTCCTTCTTGAGCATGGTGCCGACACGGAAGTACTTGCCGACGTCGCGGAGGAAGTCGATGGCGCTGAGCGGCGCCGTCCAGTCGAGGTTATTGACCAGCCGCATGGCGTTGTCGCCCTCGGAGCTGAGGAACTTGCTCACCTGGGCCTGCAGGTAGCCCACCCACTCGGCCACGGTGTCCCGCTCGGTGAGCGTTCTCTCAGCGGTCGGACGCGGATCGCCGATGAGCCCGGTGGAGCCGCCGACCAGGCCGAGCGGCTTGTGACCGGCGAGCTGCAGGCGGCGCATGGTGAGCAGCTGCACGAGGTTGCCGAGGTGCAGGCTGGGCGCCGTCGGGTCGAAGCCGCAGTAGTAGGTGATCGGCGGTCCGGCCAGCAGCTCTTTGAGCTCGGCCTCGTTCGTTGAGACGTGCACGAGCCCGCGATACTGCAGTTCGTCCCAGACGTCGTCGAATGACGGGTCGTTCGACTGGGACTTCAGGGCTTCAGATACGGGGGCTGACACGACTTCAACCGTAGCGGAGGATGGATGCATGGTTCGCAGCACGTGGGATGCCCTCGTCGCCGGCTACTCCCCCGACGACGTGGCGCTGCTGTCGGCCTACCGCGACCTGGTCGGCTCGCTCGACGGCGTCGAGGAGCGCGTTCACGCCAAGGAGATCGACTTCGCGGTCAAGCGCGTGTTCACCTCGGCCTATGTGAAGAGCCACTGGCTGGAGGTGGGCATAGAGCTCACCCGCGTCGCAGCGGGCGAACCGCACCTGCGCGCGCACTTCTCGTCAGGATCTCGCACGACCATGCACCGCTTCACGCTGTCGACCGCGGCCCAGCTGAAGAAGCTCACGCCGTTGCTCGTCGAGTCGCGGGATGCGGTTGG
This sequence comes from Microbacteriaceae bacterium, assembly GCA_044239765.1. Lineage (GTDB taxonomy): Bacteria > Actinomycetota > Actinomycetes > Actinomycetales > Microbacteriaceae > Conyzicola. The sequence continues at coordinate 674 of JBIIAR010000244.1, read as the reverse complement.
CCCGGGCTTTCGCTAGACGTTCTTCGTGTCCCACAGTCCGAGGCGGTTGCCCTCGGGGTCGGTGAAGTAGGCGTAGCGGCCCATGCCCTCCATCGTCTCGATCGAGCCGATGCGCTGTCCACCCGCTTTGACGATCGCGTCGAGGGAGTCCTCGATCGAGTCAACCGTGATCACGACCGTCGGCGGCGTCGGCCGGTCGCGCTTGTAGATGTCGCCGCCGATGCTGTCGTCTCCGACCGCGTGCACCAGCACGTTCTCATCATCCCAGTCGTCGTAGGTCCAGCCGAAGACCCCGCCGTAGAAGGCCTTGGCGCGCCCGACATCGTCGGCTGGAATCTCGAAGTGCTGCACTTTTCCCATGCTCGATCCTCGTCTCGCTCCGACGGCTGGCGCAAGGGGTGGGTACACCCACGTGACCAGCACGACCGAGATGATCATCAGCAGCAGCCAGGAGACCAGCTTGGACGGCGAGACAGGCTCCCAGCCGTCCGCCTGGTTCGGGTAGGACCACGCGTTCGACCACGTTGCGATGTTCTCGGCCAGCCAGATGAAGGTCGCGACGAGCACGAAGCTCAGCAGTATCGGCATCCGCCCGGTCACCCGGAAGATGCGGAAGTGCATGACGCATCGGGCGTAGATGAGAACAACGGCGGCCAGTAGAAACCACCGGAGGT
>JBIIAR010000242.1:0-4146 GCA_044239765.1 Microbacteriaceae bacterium | reverse complement strand
ATAGTCAGATTCTATACATTGACAATCATCGATGGATAGCCCTACATTGATCGCAGTCGATCTAAGGAATCCCATGGACAAGCCCGTCGTTCTCTTCGTCTGCATCCACAATGCCGGACGCTCGCAGATGGCCGCTGGCTACATGCGCGAGCTCTCCGGTGGCCGGGTGGAGGTGCGATCCGGGGGCTCCGAGCCCGGAACGCAGATCAACCCCGTCGCCATCGCCGCCATGGCAGAGGAGGGCATCGACATCTCGCAGGGCGTGCCCCAGCTGATGACCACCGAGGCGGTCAAGGCATCGGATGTCGTCATCACCATGGGCTGCGGCGACGTCTGCCCGATCTTCCCCGGCAAGCGCTACGAGGACTGGGAGCTCGTCGATCCTGCGGGCAAGGGCATCGACGAGGTTCGGCCCATTCGCGACGACATCAAGGCGCGCATCGAGACCCTGCTGGCGGAGCTGCTGCCATGACCATGCTCGATACGCCCACCATGCGGCCTCTCGATCGCCGAGCCGGTCTGCCGGTCGCGATCATCGGGGCTGGCCCCATCGGACTCGCGGCTGCGGCGCAGCTGCTCGAGCGGGGTGTGGAGGTGGTGGTCTTCGAGCAGGGTGAGAGCGCGGGATCCGCGATTCGGCAGTGGGGGCACACACGGCTGTTCTCTGGGTGGGAGTACCTGGTTGATGCCGCATCCGTTCGCCTGCTGCAGAACGACGGCTGGACGCTGCCGGCTGGCACCCCGAACGGCCGCGAGCTGGTCGAGCTCTACCTCGAGCCGCTGGCGGCAGCGCTCGGCAACCGCGTGCACTACGGCACCCGCGTGACCGCCGTGACCCGTCAGGGCATGGACCGCACCCGGTCTGCAGGCCGCGCCGAGGCGCCGTTCCTGCTGCGCGCGAACGGCACGGATGTGCTGGCCCGCGCTGTCATCGACGCGAGCGGTACCTACGGCACGGCCAACGGCCTCGTCGCCGGACTCGACGTCGAGTCCCCGCACATCAGCCACGCCCTGCCCGACGTGCTCGGCAGCGACCGAGCCCGATTCGAGGGAAAGCACACGCTCGTGGTCGGCGCGGGGCATTCGGCAGCGAACACGCTGCTCGGCCTAGCGGCGCTCGAGGGCACAACCATCAGCTGGGCGATTCGCAACGCGGCGCCCGTGCGGGTGTTCACCGGCGATGACGAGCTCGCGGGCCGCGCGTCGCTCGGCGCGCGCGTGCAGCAGCTTGTCGACAACGGTCGCATCACCCTCATTGACAGTCTTGAGATCGACGCGGTCACCGACGGGCCTCTGGTCGAAGGGCGCCGCGAGGGTCAGCCCTTCAGCATTCGGCCTGACGTGATCGTGGCGGCCACGGGCTTTCGCCCCGATCTGGCCATGCTGCGCGAGATCCGCCTCAGCCTCGACGAAGTCGTCGAGGCGCCGGTGCGCCTCGCGCCGCTGATCGACCCCAACCTGCACAGCTGCGGCACGGTCGAGCCACACGGGGTCGCCGAGCTCGCCCAGCCGGAGCCCGACTTCTACATTGCCGGCATGAAGAGCTACGGACGCGCCCCCACCTTCCTGCTCGCCACCGGGTACGAGCAGGTGCGCTCCATCGCCGACGAGCTGGCGGGCAACCACGATGCCGCACGGCTGGTGCAGCTCGAACTGCCGGCGACGGGTGTGTGCTCGACCGATCTGGGTAGCTGCTGCTCGTGATCCGAGCCATGGAGGCATCCGACTGGCCGGCGGTCGAGGCTATCTACGCGCAGGGGATCGCCACGGGCAACGCGACCTTCGAGCAGCACCCGCCGACGTGGCAGGCCTTCGACTCCGGCAAGCTGCCCGCGCACCGTCTGGTCTTCGACGATGGGCAGCCTCTCGGCTGGGCGGCGGTCTCGCCGACGTCGGCGCGGCACGCCTACCGGGGCGTTGTCGAGCACTCGGTCTACGTTGCGGCTGAGGCGCGGGGTCGCGGCATCGGCGCGCAGCTGCTCCAGGCTCTGCTCGCGTCGTGCGACGCGGCGGGCGTCTGGACCGTTCAGTCCGGAATCTTTCCAGAGAACGAGGCGAGTCTCGCCCTGCACCGCTCGCACGGCTTTCGGGAGGTAGGGCGCCGGGAGCGGATCGCACTCATGGGCTACGGACCGTGGGCCGGGCAGTGGCGTGACGTCGTGCTCGTGGAGAGACGGGTCTAGAGCGCGCGCTTCATCTGGGTCGCCGTGACCGCATAGCCGAGCTTCTCGTAGAGCTCGCGTGCACCGGTGTTGAACCCGAACACGTTGAGGCCTATCGCGGTCGCGCCCAGTTGTTTCGCCTGCTGGTGGCCAAGCTCCAGCGCCGCGCGCGCGTAGCCGCGGCGGCGAAACGGCTCGGCAATCTCGATGTCGAAGACCCACCAGGTGTCGCTGCCCGCCAGCTGCGGCCCGATCCACAGCCAGCCGACGACCCCGTCGTCTGCAACGACGTCGAAGACGCGATGGGTCGGCAGCGGGCGCTCGTTCGGAAAGTTCTCGCTGTGCGAGCGCCTGACCTTCGCCTCGGCGACGTCGGGGGCCTCACCGGATTCGATGCGCTCCGCAAGGTAGACGCTGAAGCTCTGGGCAATCCACTCGCGTACGCGCTTGTCGGGCATCGGCTGCAGGGTGACGGTCATGCTCTCGATGCTGGCACGAATCGGTAGCCCATGCCCGACTCGGTCAGCAGGTGCACTGGCTCGCCGGGCACCGCCTCGAGCTTCTTGCGCAGCTGCCCGATGTAGAGCCGCAGGTAGCCGGTGTCGGTTGTGTACTGCGGTCCCCACACCTCGGTGAGCAGCGTCTCGCGGGTTACAAGGCGGTCGGGATTGCGCACGAGCACCTCGAGAAGGCGCCACTCCGTGGGGGTGAGCCGCACGGGGTGGCCTGCCCGGGTGACAGTGCGGGCGCTGAGGTCGACGACCACATCCGCGAAGCTGACGACAGGCTCGTCTGTCGCGGACGGCACGCGTCGCGAGAGCGCACGGATGCGGGCGAGCAGCTCGTCGGCCGCGAAGGGCTTGGTCACGTAGTCGTCGGCACCCGCGTCGAGGGCATCCACCTTGTCGAGGGAGTCGCTGCGGCCGCTGACCACGAGAATGGGCAGCTGCGACCAGCCGCGCACCGCCTCGATCACCTCGATGCCGGTGAGGCCGGGCATCCCAAGGTCGATGACGATGAGATCGGGATGCTTGTCAACCGCAAGGCGCAGCGCCTCGGTGCCGTCGCTCGCGGTCTCGACGTCGTAGCCGCGGGCAGTGAGGGTGATGCGCAGGGCGCGCAGAATCTGCGGGTCGTCGTCGGCGATGAGGATTCTCACGAGTGGCCTCCGGTCTCGACGGGCTCGACGCGCAGCGAGACCACCATGGTGAGCCCGCCGCCGGGGGTGTCCTCCACCTCGAGCGCGCCGCCCATCGCCTCGGTGAAGCCCTTGCTCAGAGCGAGGCCGAGGCCGACACCGGTGCTGTTGTCGACATCCCCGAGCCGCTGAAAGGGCACGAACACCTCGTCGCGTCGGTCGAGCGGAATCCCGGGGCCGGCGTCGATGACGCGCAGCTCGATCGTGTCGCCGAACTCACTCGTCGCGATGACCGGTGACTGGCCGACGGGGGAGAAGCGGATCGCGTTCGCCAGCAGGTTGACGACCACGCGCTGCAGCAGCACGGCATCTGCCATCGCGGGCCGAAGGTCGCCGAGCTCGAGGCGCACGTCGCCGGGTGAGAGCTCGAGCTCGTCGAGCGCGGCGACGACCACCTCGTCCAAGGCGACCGGCTCCATCGAGACGCCGAGCACGCCGGCCTGGATTCGGCTGACGTCGAGCAGCTTGGTGACGAGGTCGGCGAGCGAGGCGAGCGCGTCGTCGGCGGTCTCGAGAAGCGCGGCGCTGTCCGCGTCTGAGAGCTGCACCTCGGCAGATCGCAGAGAGGTGACGGCAGCCGTCGCGGCTGCCAGGGGACGCCGGAGGTCGTGCCCCACGGCGGCGAGAAGCGCGGTGCGCATGCGGTCCGCCTCGGCGAGGGGGCGCATGCCCGCGGCCTCGGTCGCCAGCGCACGCTGCTGCAGCGCTGACTCGAGCTGCGAGAGGAAGGCGGACAGCACCCGCCGGTCGGCCGCCGGCAGCTGCGGCCCGCGCAGGTCGAGTGAC
>JBIIAR010000241.1:0-4161 GCA_044239765.1 Microbacteriaceae bacterium | reverse complement strand
GCTCGTTCACGCGCACCAGATGCGGGCTCGTCATGAGGCCGGTGCGCAGGCCATAGGCGCGCAGCAGGCTCTCGATGATGCGGCTCGTCGAGGTCTTTCCGTTGGTGCCGGTGATGTGGATGACCGGGTAGGCCCGGTGCGGGTCGCCGAGCAGCTCGACCACCCGACGCGTGGCCTCGAGGCGCGGCTGCGGTGCGGCCTCGCCAAGGCGGGCGAGCAGCTCGTCGTAGACGGCCTCTGCGGCCTCGGCGTACTCCGAGTCGTCGAAGTCGTATGGCGAGTCCTCGTCGATGTTCGTGCCCTCGTCGCCGTTGGCGAAGGGGCTGAGGTCGCCCATCGGGTTGGCCGGGTCGAAGTCGCCCTCGAAGTCGTCCTCACGATCAGACATTGACGGCTCCAGCCTTTCGCACATCGACGAGCAGCAGACCGCGGTTCGCGTACTGCCCCGCTTCGATGGTCGCACGCTGAGCGCCCGCCGTGCCGTCGACGGACTGCGCCAGCAGCGAAACGCTGTGCTGCGTGGCCAGCGTCTCGGCGGCGATCGTCGTGACGAACGCGGACAGCGAGGCGACATCCGCCTCGTCCGCACCGAAGATGGCGAGCTCGATGCGATCGCTCACCTCGAGCCCCGCTGCCTTGCGCGTGTCCTGCACGACGCGGATGACGTCGCGCGCGAGCCCCTCTGCCTCGAGCTCTGGAGTGAGCTCGGTGTCGAGGATGACGAAGCTGCCGTCGGTGAGGAACGAGACGGCGCTGGCCTCGTCCGCGGCCTTCGGAACGAGGTCGTACTCGCCCTCGAGCAGCGGCTCGCCGCCGACCACGACCGGGTTCGCGGTCCACTCGCCCTTCTTGGCCGCACCGATGATCTCTTGCACCCGCTTGCCAAGGCGCGGGCCGAGGGCGCGCGCGTTGACCGTGAGCACCTGCTCGATGCGGTGGGTCTCGAGACTGGTAGCGACGAGCGGCTCGAAGACGACCCGCTTGACGTTGAGCTCGTCTTCGAGGATTGCCGCGAACTCGGCGAGCGCCGCCGGGTCTGCGGTCACCACCGTCAGTGTCGCGAGCGGCAGCCGCACGCGCAGCGACTTCGCCTTGCGCAGGCCGAGGCCGGCGGAGGCGATCTCGCGCACCCGGTCCATGGCGGTGACGAGGGCATCGTCTTCGGGGAACAGCGTCTTGTCTGGCCAGTCCTCGAGGTGCACGCTGCGGCCGCCGGTGAGGCCCCGCCACACCTCGTCGGCGACGAGCGGGATCAGCGGTGCGGCAACGCGGGTGACCGTCTCGAGCACCGTGTAGAGCGTGTCGAAGGCCTCAGGAACGTCCCCCGCCCAGAAGCGGTCGCGACTGCGGCGCACGTACCAGTTGGTGAGCACGTCAGCGAAGTCGCGCAGCTTCTCTGCGGCCATGGTGCTGTCGAGGGCCTCGAGGTCACTTGTCACGTCGCAGATCAGCTGGCGGGTCTTGGCAAGCAGGTAGCGGTCGAGCACATTCGTCGAGGAGGTCGACCACGAAGCCTCAACCGAGGAGGCGTTGGCGTACAGCGTGAAGAAGTAGTAGGTGCTCCACAGCGGCAGCAGAAACTCCCGCACTCCCCCGCGGATGCCCTCCTCGGTGACGACGAGGTTTCCACCGCGCAGCACGCTCGAGCCCATGAGGAACCAGCGCATGGCGTCCGAGCCGTCGCGGTGGAAGACCTCGTTGACGTCGGGGTAGTTGCGCAGCGACTTCGACATCTTCTGGCCGTCGGAGCCGAGCACGATGCCGTGGCTGATCACGCTGCTGAAGGCTGGACGGTCGAACAGCGCCGTCGAGAGCACGTGCATGACGTAGAACCAGCCGCGCGTCTGCCCGATGTACTCGACGATGAAGTCGGCCGGGCTGTGGCTGTCGAACCACTCCTGGTTCTCGAAGGGGTAATGCACCTGCGCGTATGGCATCGAGCCGGAGTCGAACCAGACGTCGAAGACATCCTCGATGCGGCGCATCGTCGACTGGCCGGTCGGGTCGTCGGGGTTGGGGCGCGTCAGCTCGTCGATGTACGGGCGGTGCAGGTCGGCCTCTCCATTCTCATTGAGCGGCGCCGCGCCGAAGTCGGCCTCGAGCTCTGCAAGCGAGCCGTAGACGTCGACGCGCGGGTACTCGGCGCTGTCGCTCTTCCACACCGGTATCGGGCTGCCCCAGAAGCGGTTGCGCGAGATCGACCAGTCGCGGGCGTTGCCGACCCACTTGCCGAACTGGCCGTCCTTGACGTTCTCGGGCACCCAGGTGATCTGCTGGTTGAGCTCGCTCATGCGATCGCGAAACTCCGGCACGCGCACGAACCAGCTCGAGACCGCCTTGTAGATGAGCGGGTTGCGGCAGCGCCAGCAGTGCGGGTAGCTGTGCTCGTAGCTCGCGACGCGCAGCAGGCGCCCCTCGGTGCGCAGCAGCTGGGTGAGCGGCTTGTTGGCCTCGAAGACCTGCAGGCCCGCCACCGGGGTGATGTTCGGCAGGAAGCGCGCTCCCTCATCCACCGAGATGATGGTCGGGATGCCCGCGGCAGTCGACACCACCTGGTCGTCCTCACCGAAGGCGGGCGCCTGGTGCACGATGCCGGTGCCCTCGCCGGTGGCGACGTACTCGGCCACCAGGATCTGCCAGGCGTTCTCGGTGCCCCAGACCTCGGCATCCGCGTAGTAGTCCCACAGGCGGGCGTAGCGCACGCCGTCGAGCTCCGCGCCGAGCACGGTGCGGCTGACGGCCGCCTTTGCGGCGTCGGCAGACTCGTAGCCGAGGTCCTTCGCGTAGGCGCCGACGGTGTCCTCGGCGAGGAGGTACTCGCTCTGTCCCTCGGCCGCGCCGTCGGCGGCACCGTTGGGCCCGCTCGGCAGCACCGCGTATGAGATCGCTGGCCCCACGGCGAGCGCGAGGTTCGTCGGCAGGGTCCAGGGGGTGGTCGTCCAGGCGAGCGCCTTGACCGCGGTCAGGCCGAGGGCCTCCGCCTTGGCTCCGTCGAGGGGGAAGGTGACCGTCACCGACTGGTCCTGGCGCATCTTGTAGACGTCGTCGTCCATGCGCAGCTCGTGGTTCGACAGCGGGGTCTCGTCGTGCCAGCAGTAGGGCAGCACCCGGAAGCCCTCGTAGGCGAGGCCCTTGTCGTAGAGCTGCTTGAACGACCAGAGCACCGACTCCATGTAGTCGATGTTGAGGGTCTTGTAGTCGTTCTCGAAGTCGACCCAGCGGGCCTGGCGGGTGACGTACTCCTCCCACTCCTTCGTGTACTTGAGCACCGACTCGCGCGCCTTCGCGTTGAAGGCCGCGATGCCCATGGCCTCGATCTCGCTCTTCTCGGTGATGCCCAGCTGGCGCATCGCCTCGAGCTCGGCGGGCAGACCGTGGGTGTCCCAGCCGAAACGGCGGTGCACCTGCTTGCCGCGCATCGTCTGAAAGCGGGGAAAGAGGTCCTTGGCGTAGCCGGTCAGCAGGTGCCCGTAGTGCGGCAGGCCGTTGGCGAAGGGCGGGCCGTCGTAGAAGACCCACTCCTCGCATCCGTCGCGGTTGTCGATGGAGGCCTGAAAGGTCGCGTCCTTCTTCCAGAAGGCGAGAACGCGCTCTTCGATCGCGGGAAAGCTCGGGCTAGCGGGGACTGTCTCATCCGAGTTGCGAGGGTATGACATGAGGGCTCCTGTGCTGCGGCTACAGGGACGACCTCTCGGCCGCGGTACCACCCCGCTTGCCCGGCATGTGCCTATCACAAGCACGCCAGACCACTCGTTCTGTCTCGGTTCTAATGAGCGGGCCGAGCCTGTCGAGACCCTGCCGCTGTTCTTCCGAATGCTCCCCGGTGATAGCCGGATCACTGCGTTATCCAGTGTAGCCATGAGATTCCTCTCACAAACGGACGGTTGCGGCGCCAACCCGCAAAACTAGACGTATGCCCCGCCTCAGCACCGCCGCGATCGCGGCGCTCGTCGCCGGTGTAGCTGTCATCGGTGCCGCGGGCGCAGCCGTCGCCCTCACGACCGCCCCCGCCGACCCGCAGGTGCTCATCGCGCCGATCACTCTCGAGCCGCAGGGTTCCCCCGTGCCGAGCGCGACACCGACGCCCGACTCGTCGAGCCCTATCGCCGTGCAGCCCTCGCAGCCGCACGACCTCGGGGACGACCACGGTGGCGATGACGA
>JBIIAR010000239.1:0-4181 GCA_044239765.1 Microbacteriaceae bacterium | reverse complement strand
GGCAGTTCTTCGCGCCGCTCGACCTCGTGATCGAGGTGACTGACGCACTCGGGCACGCCGAGGGGCGGTACCGGCTGGCAGAGCGGGTCGAGCCTGTTGAGACCCCGCCAGCGCTCACCCTCAGCATCAACGACCTCAGCGCCATCTACCTCGGCGGCGTTAGCCCCACCACGCTGCAGCAGACCAACCGCATCATCGAGCACGAGGCGGGCGCGGTTGCCCAGCTGGAGGCCGCGTTCACCTCGCCGACGACGCCGTGGCTGAGCGTCTGGTTCTAGACGAACGCTCCGAACAGCTGCTGTGCCAGCAGCCACAGCGCGACCAGGTATGCCCCGACGGCGATGACGCCGAGCACGACCGCGAGCCACATGGTCGGGTAGGCCTGGCTGCGCCGGTAGGCGTTGACCGCGAACTCGGTGAAGGTCCATGCGACGCAGATCACGGCGAGGGCGACCACGGCGAAGAGGCTGTTGTGCACGCTGGTGAGCACGCTGAGAAACAGCAGCACGATGCCGCCGAAGATGCCGAGCACCGCGCCGCCGACGTTGGCTGACTGGCGCTTGAGCGCGTTCTTGCCCGCGGGAGTGTCTGCGAAGCGCATGCTCTGCAGGTCGACACGCGCGACGGTGAACGAGATCGCGGCGCCGGCGAGGGATTGCGCGAAGATCACCAGCCCCAGGGTCGACTGAGCGGCGGCGAAGAAGGCGTCGCTGCGTGACACGGGGGCGACAACCACGGCGAGCGTCGTGATGAGCACGACGGCGGCGGCGATCGCGGTGACGATCAGTGCGGGCCGCACGAGCTTGTTCTGGTCGATCGTCATCCGCAGAATATCGGGCGGAATCAGGCGGGGAGTGTTGCGCACAGAGAAGAAGCCGATGAGGTATGCCAGCAGGGTCACCAGGGCGATGGTCCAGCGAGCACCGGCACCCGAGTCGTAGAACAGGTGGCCGACCACGAGGGCGAAGCCGGCGACCCACAGCGGCACCGCGACGATGAAGCTGAACCGCGACCACATGCGCGCATCGAGGTCAGCACGCGCAGCGACCGAGAGCGGGTTGCTCTCGAGCACGGTGAGGTTGCGCTCGATCGCGCCCTCGTCGTCGGTGAAGCGCTTCGAGGCGAGAATGATCAGCTCGTTGGTGGGGTCGAGCTCGAGGGCGCGGTCCATGAGCAGCTTGCCCTTGCCGGCCTCGAAGACGTTCGCGTAGTAGCCGGCGGCGTCGCTGAGCAGCAGTGCCTGCTCTGGGGCAAGTTCGATCGCGCGCTCGAGGCTCTGCATGACGATCTTCTTCGACGCGTCTGTCGGCATCGACTTGCCGGTCCAGCGCGAGTAGATGTAGGCCCGCTGCGTGAGGGCCAGGGGCCATTCCGGGTAGAGCGACACCAGGGTGTCGGCCGCCTCGCGCGCCTTCTTGCGCTTGCCGACCATCTCGTAGCAGGGCACGAGAGTGAACAGCGCGGATGAGCAGGTCGGCTCGATCGCGAGAGATCGCTCGGCTGCGACGATGGCGGCCTTCCAGTCCTCCCGGCGTTTCTCGACGTCGGCGAGCACTGCCCACAGCCGGTACGACTCAGCATCACGCTCAAGCGCGGCGATCGCGACATCGCGTGCTTCCTCGATGCGGCGAAACCCGACGAGCGCTTGAACGCGCTCGATGTCAGCGTCTGACACTCAGAGAATCTTCTCGTCTTTGAGATACTCGACCAGGTCGTCGTACTCGCCGGTCTTGTTGGCGAAGGTGACGACGTTCTTGGCGCTCTGCAGCCACGGGGCGATCGACGGTTTGATGTCGCCGAGGGCCTCGCGCATGTCTTTCATGTTGATGGGGCGAACGCTGCCAGAGCGAATGGAGGCCATCATGGCCACCTCGCTCGCACTGTTGACGAGGTGCTGCAGGTCGGCGCCGCTGAAGCCGTGGGTGCGCTTGACGAGCTCGGCGAGGTCGATGCCCTCGATCGGGCGTCCGCGCAGGTGCACCTTGAGAATCGCCTCGCGGGCCGGGGCGTCCGGAGGCAGCACGAGCACCATGCGGTCGAAGCGGCCGGGGCGCTTGAGGGCGCTGTCGACATCCCACGGGTGGTTGGTGGCGGCGAGCACGAAGAGGCCGTCGTTCTGCGAGTCGAAGCCGTCCATCTCCATCAGCAGCTGGTTGACGACGTTGCGCTGGCTCATGCTGTTGTTGGCCTGGCTGCGCTTGCCGCCGATGGCATCCACCTCGTCGAAGAACAGCACCGCGGGCGCGAGCTCGCGGGCGCGCTCGAAGACCTTCTTGATGTTGTCTTCGCTCTCACCGAGGAATTTATCGAGGATGTCGCTGATGGTCACCGAGATGAAGTGCGCGTTGAGCTCGCCCGCGATCGCCCGCGCCATGAAGGTCTTGCCGCAGCCGGGAGGGCCGTAGAGAATCAGGCCGCCGCGCAGCGTCTTGCCGAAGGCCTTGGCGATCTCGGGGTGGCGCATCGGCTCGAGAAAAGCCTCGTTGATGCGCTTCTTCACCTTGTCGAGCCCGCCGACGTCGGCGAGGGTCAGGGTCTCGCGGCGCACCTCGAAGGTGGCCTCGTTGTCGACGGTGTCGCGCACGGCGAGCACCTTCTCGCCCTCGTCGTCGGTGACGAAGGGGGCAGCCACGGGGGAGTCGAGCTCGGCCTCGAGCTTCTCCCAGTCGACATCGGCGCTCGAGGCACTCGAGTCAGTCGAGACCTCGGGCTGAGCCGGCGCGGTGTCGGGGTAGGCGAGGTAGAGGGCGTCCTTGGCCCCGGGATCGCGGGTGAGCACCTCGAGGGCCTGGGCCTTCGCGTCGTCGGTGCGACCGGCATCCGCCAGCATTCTCATGTAGCGCAGGCGCAGGTCGACGTCATCGGGAATGGCGTTGACGGCAGCGGCAAATGCGTCGAGCGGGTCGGTCAATTCGTCTCCCGGAGTTGAGCTTTTGTAGCTACTCTACGGGTCGGTCTGTGCGCTGCCAGTCTTCGAGTCCGAGCAGCTCGGTGATCTTCGCCTTGCGCTGCGTCACCGAGACGAAGACGGCGAGAAAGACTCCAAGGGGAATCAGCGCGACGCCTGCCCACACGGTCACGGGATCGCCGATCACGATCAGCGTCGGGATGACGAAGACGAGTACCAGCAGCACCGACAGCGCGATCATGGCGCGTCTGTTGCGCGCGGCGAAGGCCGGGTTCTCGCTGAGGCCATTGGCCACGATGGCCGTGCGACTGCGCAGCACCGACATGACCGGCAGCGTGATCACGAGCAGCACCGCGAAGCCGGCGATCATGCCGAGAAAGTAGCCGAGCAGTGACGGAATGATCAGCCAGGGTCCGCTCAGCCAGTACTGAAAGTCGTTGCGCACGTACTGAATCGGGTGGCCGGCGATCGCGATGATCGTCGCGACGGTATTGATCGCGGCGACGATCGCCCCGACGAGGTAGATGCGAAAGACGAGGTGCTGCAGGTAGTCGTCGCCGCCCCTCCAGCTGAGCTCGAGGGCGAGGTAGGCGATGACGAGGGCCGTGCCGAGAAAGAGGCCGAGGCTGACGAGGTTGTCGCCCTCCGGGTCCGCCGCGGCAGAGATCGCGCCGATGACGGTGAGCGTCACCCCGAGGGCGAGCGCGATGACGCTGCCCGGTGAGACGCAGGCGCGCAGGTAGCTCGTCACTTGCGCCCGGGAACCCCGGCGGCGATGCGCCGCGCCTTGTCGGTCTTCTGCGTGACCCCGACGAAGATCAACAGCCCGATGCCGACCGGGATCAGCGCGAAGCCGACAATGCGCGGCACGCCCTCGAAGGCCACGATGAGCGTCGGAATCAGGAAGGCGAGAATGATGAGTGCGACCAGCCCCAGCCCGGCTCTGTGGTTGCGCTGCTCATACTGCGGGGCGGTGTCGAGCATGTTCGCGCTCGCCAGCTGCCGTGGCCGGCGGATCGCCATGAAGGGCAGCACCACGAGAACAAAGCCCGCGAGCGCCGCGAGCAGCCCGAAGGCGAAGCCGAGCAGCGACGGAAAGACGATGGTCGACCAGCCGTCTTCGAACCAGTACTGAAAGCCGTTCTTGCCGAACTGCACGGTGACGAGGCCATAGGTGACGGCGAAGGCCAGGGTGCATGCGACGGTGACGATGAGGTTGAGGCCGAACGCGCGGGCTTGCCACTGCTGCACGACCGCATCCGTTCCCTTCCAG
>JBIIAR010000237.1:0-4186 GCA_044239765.1 Microbacteriaceae bacterium | reverse complement strand
CAGCAGCTCGGTCACGATGGTGAGGAGAGCAACCCTGGTCTCGTCGATCGATGCGGCCGGCTGCACCTGGTACTGGTGCTGGCTGGCCATGAGGTAGGCGGCGCCGCCGAGGGCGACACCGAAGCGCATGCGCTCCATCGCGCTCTGCGTCATGGAGGCGAAGTAGGCGGCGATGCGCACGGCGGCCGCGTTGGCGCGGTCGAACACGAGCACGTCTTCGAGCGAGGCGGCCTGGTTGACGAACATGTGCACCTCGAGGGTGTGCTCGATGAGCAGCTCAACGAACTCGGCGATGAAGGCGTCACGGTCGCTGGTCTTCTCCAGACGGTCGACCATGATCTCGAAGCGCTCGAGAGCTGGCATGATCGCGGCGTCGAGCAGTGCCTCCTTCGAGGCGAAGTGATAGAGCACGATCGACTTGCTCAGGCCGGCGAGCTCCGCGATGCGCTGCAGCGAGGTCGCGGTGTAGCCGGCGCGGGCAAACTCGGCGAGGGCGATGGCGCGCAGCTCTTCGTGGGTCGTTGACACGCATCCGACGGTACCTGACCGATCGGTCAGAAACTGTCCGATCGGTCAGTTTGTCAGTGGTTGTTCAGCTACTCGTTACATTCGCGACTCGTGCACGGCCGAACACGAAGGCCCCGACCACGACGAGAGCCACCAGAGCGGTTGCCCCGAACGACAGTCCGGCGTAGCCGATGAGGGCGAGCACCGGCCCGGCGAGCGCCGCTCCCCCGGCGCCAGCGAGGCTCATCACGAGGTCGGCTCGCCCCTGAACGCGCACTCGAGTCGTTCCTGTGGCCAGGTCGCTGACGAGCGCGGATGCCGCCACGGTCGACGCACTCCACCCCAGCCCGAGAAGCACCAGCCCGATCGTGATCGCCGAGGTCGATGCCTCGCCGACGGCCGTGACGAAGAGCGACGAGAGAAAGAGCACCTGACCGAGCAGGATTGTCGGCACCCGGCCGATGCGGTCGCTTGCCCAGCCGAAGAGCGGCGAGAGAGCGTACATGCCGGCGATGTGCAGGCTGATGGTAAAGCCGACGATCGCGAGGTCGGCACCCTGGTGAACGAGGTGCACGGGGGTCATCGACATGACGCTCACCATGATGGCGTGGCTGAGCCCGAGGGTGGCGATGGCGAAGACCAGCGCGCCTAGCCCGCGCACGCCCCCCTCGGCCAGCTCGGCGGTCGGCTCGACGGGACGCGACTGGGCGAGCAGCAGCGGATCGGGCCGCAGCCCCCACGCGTAGACCGCGGCCGCGAGCAGCTGGGCTGCGATCGCGATGGCGAACGACCCGGTGTTGTCGGGCAGACCGAGCGCCTGCGCGATGGGCACGCCCGGCCCGAAGAGGTTGGGCCCGACGACCGCGCCGACCGTCGTCGACCACACCACGATCGACAGGTCGCGGCCGCGCGTTCTGGCGCTGGCGACGTCGGTCGCGGCGAACCGCGCCTGCAGCCCGACGGCCGCGCCGACGCCGAGCATGGCGAAGCCGAGCAGCAGCAGCGGAAAGAGGGTGAAGCCGACGGCGACGAGGGTGAGGGTGGAGCCGCTCGCCGCGACGAGCGCGCCGGTGGCGAGAGAGACGCGTCGCCCCCGGGCCTGCGCGAGGCGGGCGAGAGGGATCGCGATGGCGGCCGCGCCGAGGGTGCTCGCGGTGGCGACGGAGCCCGCCCAGGCCTCGGAGCCGCTGACCGATGTCGCGAGCACCGCGCCGAGCGAGCCCGTGGCGCCCTGGCCCAGACCGGCGAGAACCTGGCCGATGACCAGGGTGCGCACGATGCGTCGCTGCACCGGTGCGTCGTCCATGCCCTCATTCAACCGCACTTCGTGCTTACTATAGGTAAGTGACTATCGCACCGATCGAGACCGGCTTCGAGCACATCGACGACGACCTGTGCCGCGGGTTTCTCGTGCACGTCGAGGTGATCGGCCGCAAGTGGAACTCCGCGATCCTGCTCGCCGGCGTGCGCGGAGCGCGGCGCTTCAGCGAGTACCGCGAGGTCGTCGCCGGAATCAGCGACCGGCTGCTCGCGCAGCGCTTCAAAGAGCTCGAGGCCGA
Source organism: Microbacteriaceae bacterium (assembly GCA_044239765.1). Lineage (GTDB taxonomy): Bacteria > Actinomycetota > Actinomycetes > Actinomycetales > Microbacteriaceae > Conyzicola. The sequence goes on along the minus strand of JBIIAR010000237.1, from coordinate 2,120 downwards.
CGGAATCATCACGCGCACCGTCACACCGACGACACCCGTGCTGGTGCAGTACGAGCCGACGGACTACGGCCGCGACCTGCTGCGCGCCCTCGAGCCGCTCACCCATCTGACTTACAAAAAGTAAGCGACTAACGCAGGGTTTGCGGATTGCCGGCTGCGGGTGAAGGCTTGATGGCATGCCCGACTACCGCCACGACCTGCAATTCGGCACCTTCATCACCCCGACGAACGCGTCGCCCGAGACCCCCGTCGCCCGTGCCCAGCTGAGCGAGCAGCTGGGCTTCGACCTGGTCACCTTTCAGGACCACCCCTACCAGCCGGGCTTCCTCGACACCCTCACGCTGATGACCTGGGTGGCCGCGTCGACCTCGACGATTCACATCGCCGGCAACGTGCTCAACATCCCGCTGCGCCCGCCGGCTGTGCTGGCGCGGGCAGCCGCCTCGCTCGACCTGCTCAGCGGCGGGCGGTACGAGCTCTCGCTCGGCGCGGGCGGCTTCTGGGACGCGATCGGCAGCATGGGCGGTCGCGTGCTCACCCCCGGTCAGGGCGTTGATGCCCTCGAGGAGGCCATCGACGTCATCCGTGCGATCTGGTCAGAGGAGCGCGGCGGCGCCTTCATCACGGGCGACTACTACTCGCTGAAGGGTGCCAAGCGCGGCCCGGCGCCCGCCCACGACATGCCGATCTGGGTGGGCGCGCTCAAGCCGCGCATGCAGCGCCTTATCGGCCGCAAGGCGGACGGCTGGCTGCCCTCCCTCGCCTACCTCGGTCCAACGGGGCTGCGCGACGGCAACGCGATCATCGACGAGGCGGCGCTCGAGGCGGGGCGCAACCCGGCCGAGATCCGCCGGCTCGTGAACATCGGCGGGGACCTCGGTGTGGAGCAGCTGCTGCCGCTCGTGCTCGATGACGGCGTCGGCACCTTCATCCTCGCCTCCGATAACCCACGGATGCTGCAGCAGTTCGCCGAGAACGTCATCCCCGCCCTGCGCGAGGCCGTCGATCGCGAGCGCGGGCCGGTGTCGACGGTGCGCAGCTCCTCTGCGCTCGCCCAGCGGCGCGAGCACATCGACTACGACAGCATTCCACCCTCGCTGGACGCCGTCGAGCCCGGTGACTTCGGCTTCGCCCGCCTGCGCTCCAACTACGTGCGCGGCGGCAACCCGGGCGTCGTGCTGCGCCCCCGCGATGAGGCGCAGGTCGTCGACGCCCTCGCGTTCGCAGTGCAGCAGCCGGTGCCGCTCGGAGTGCGCAGCGCGGGCCACGGCATCAGCGGGCGCTCGACCAACGACGGCGGCGTGGTCATCGACCTCGCCCGCCTCAATGGCATCGAGGTGATCGGCGACCGTCTGGTAAGCATCGGCCCAGGCGCCCACTGGATGGATGTCGCCGCGAAGCTCGCCGAGCACGGCTGGGCGCTGAGCAGCGGCGACTACGGAGGAGTGGGTGTCGGCGGCCTCGCGACCGCCGGCGGCATCGGCTACCTCGTCCGCGAGCACGGGCTGACGATCGACCACCTGCGCTCCGCGCGGGTCGTGCTTGCCGATGGCAGCGTGGTGACTGCGAGCGCGACGGAGAATGCGGAGCTGTTCTGGGGCATCCGCGGTGCTGGTGGCAACCTCGGAATCGTGACCTCCTTCGAGTTCGAGGTCGACGAGGTGACGGATGTCGGCTGGGCCCAGCTCGCCCACGATGCCTCAGACACGGCTGGCTTTCTCGAGCGCTGGGGAGCCGCGGTCGAGGCGGCCCCGCGCGATCTGACGAGCTTTCTCATCATGGGCGGGGGAACGACCGCCCAGACGATGACGGTCATCGACTCCACCGACCCGGAGACGATCATCGAGCGCCTGCAGCCTCTCGCCGAGATCGCCCCGCTGCTGCAGCAGTCGGTCGAGCTCAAGCCCTATGCCGCGGTGATGGCCAACTCGACGGGTGCACCGCACAGCGCGCAGGGTGAGCCGCTCTTTCGGTCGGGACTGATCGAGCACATCACCCCCGCGTTTGCCGCCGCAATCGCGAAGCTGCTGGCAACGGGTCTGGTGCCGTTCTTTCAGATCCGCTCGGTGGGCGGTGCCGTCAACGACGTCGCCGAGGATGCGACGGCCTACGCCCACCGC
>JBIIAR010000015.1:0-15792 GCA_044239765.1 Microbacteriaceae bacterium | reverse complement strand
GCCGCTCGATCGAGCACCGGGACCACGCGAACGACTACCCGCTCGTCAACGACCTCGCGACCCTCACCTGGCTCGGTCAGATCGCGGCCCTCGAGATCCACGTGCCGCAGTGGCAGTTCGGTCGCACGGGTGTGCGCAAGAACCCCGACCGGCTCGTGCTCGACCTTGACCCGGGCCCCGGGGTCGGGCTCGCCGAGTGCGCCGAGGTCGCGCGCTGGGCGCGGGCGATTTTGCACGACATGGGTCTGGATCCGATGCCGGTCACCAGCGGCTCGAAGGGCATCCACCTCTATGCTGCGCTCGACGGAAAGCAGGACTCGGACTCCGTGTCGGCGGTGGCCCACGAGCTTGCCCGTGCGCTCGAGGCCGATCACCCCGACCTCGTCGTCAGCGACATGAAGAAGAGCCTGCGCGACGGCAGGGTGCTCGTCGACTGGAGTCAGAACAACGGGAGCAAGACCACGGTCGCCCCCTACTCGCTGCGTGGTCGGCAACGGCCGACGGTGGCGGCACCGCGCACGTGGAAGGAGCTCGAGTCGAAGGCATTGAAGCAGCTCGAGTATGCCGAGGTGCTCGCGCGGGTGAAGAAGATCGGCGACCCGCTCGCCGGGCTCACCGCCGGTCACCTCGAGTCGCTCGAGCCGACGACCGAGCACCAGGCGCGTTTTGCGACCACCCCGGCGGCGAAGGATCGGCTGGAGAAGTACCGCAGCATGCGCGACGCAGCGAAGACGCCAGAGCCAGTGCCCTCGGCGGCGTCCGGCAGCAGCGACGGCATGAGCTTCGTCATCCAGGAGCACCACGCCTCACGGCTGCACTGGGACTTTCGCCTCGAGCACGACGGCGTTCTCGTCAGCTGGGCTCTGCCCAAGGGCGTGCCGACCGATGCGAGAAAGAACCACCTCGCGGTGCAGACCGAGGACCACCCGCTCGAGTACGGCACCTTCGAGGGCACCATTCCCAAAGACGAGTACGGCGGGGGAGTGGTCACGATCTGGGACGCCGGCACCTACGAGCTCGAGAAGTGGCGCGACGGCAAGGAGGTCATCGCGACGCTGCACGGTGAGAAGCACGGCGTGAACAAGTACGCGCTGATTCACACGGGTGACAACAACTGGCTGATCCACCTGATGAAGCCGGGATCGGCGACCCGCGAGAAGAAGCAGCGCACGGTGGTCGGCTCCGGCCGGGGGAAGGCGAAGGCGACCATCGCACCCATGCTCGCGACCCTCGGAGCGCCCGGCGAGCTGAGCGCGGATGACGACTGGGCCTTCGAGATGAAGTGGGACGGCATCCGTGCCGTTGCCGCGATCACCGGCGGCGAGGTCACGCTCGCGAGCCGCAACGGCAACGACCTGACCGCTAGCTACCCCGAGCTGCAGGGGCTCGCCGCGGCGGTCGACGGGGATGCCGTCATCGACGGCGAGATCGTCGCCCTAGACGCGAAGGGCCGCCCCAGCTTCGGCCGACTGCAGCAGCGCATGAACCTGTCGAAGCCCACCGAGGTCGAGGCGGCGCGTGACAAGGCACCCGTGCACTTCATGGCCTTCGACCTGCTGCAGTTCGAGGGGGACTCCTTGGTCAAGAAGCACTACGACGAGCGCCGTGCGCTGCTGCAGCAGCACGTGCGCAGCAAGGGAGTGTCACAGGTGCCGCCCGCATTTGACGGCGACGAGCATGCAGCGATGGCGAGCAGTCGCGAGCTGGGTCTCGAGGGCATCCTGGCGAAGAAGCGCGACTCCACCTACCTGCCCGGCAAGCGGTCGCACTCGTGGGTGAAGCTCAAGCACCACCGAGCGCAGGAGGTCGTTGTCGTCGGCTGGACCGGGGGCAAGGGCGCGCGAGCGGGTCGGGTCGGAGCTCTGCTGCTCGGCATCCCCGGCGAGGAGGGGCTCGACTACGTCGGCAAGGTCGGCACCGGCTTCGGCGACAGGGAGCTCGACGCGATGCAGGCCCGCTTCGCGAGACTCGAGCGGATGACGAGCCCGCTTGACGGCGTGCCGCAGGCCGATGCCTCGGGCGCCCACTGGATCCGCCCGTCCCTCGTCGGTGAGGTCGAGTTCACCGAGTGGACCGCAACCGGCCGCCTGCGGCACCCCGCCTGGCGGGGCTGGCGCACCGACAAGAAGCCAGCGGATGTGCGGCGCGAATAGGCTGGCCGCATGAACGGAATCGCCGTCGCCCAGTTCGCCCCGAGCGACGACCGCGATGCCAACCTCGCCGTCATGCGCGCCCTGGCCGCGACGGGGGCGCAGAGGGGCGCCTCGCTCGTGGTCTTTCCCGAGTACTCCTCCTACTTCACGCCCACCATGGGACCCGACTGGATAGCGGCCGCCGAGCCGCTCGACGGTCACTTCGCGACAGGGCTGGCCGCCATCGCGGCCGAGCACTCCGTGACCGTCGTCGCGGGCATGCTCGAGTCGGCTGGCCAGAAGGCGCACAACACGGTTCTGGCGGTGTCGGCGCAGGGCGAGCAGCTGGCCGTGTACCGCAAGATGCACCTGTACGACGCTTTCGGGGCCCGCGAGTCCGACTGGATCGCCGCCGGCGGGATCGCTGCCCCCACCTTCGAGTGGAACGGCCTCACCGTCGGTCTGCAGACCTGCTATGACATCCGTTTTCCCGAGGTGACCAGGGCGCTCGTCGACGCTGGAGCCGAGCTCGTGGCTGTTCCCGCCGAGTGGGTGCGCGGCCCGCTCAAGGAGCACCACTGGCGCACCCTGCTCACCGCGCGAGCCATCGAGAACACCGTCTACGTGGCAGCCGCCGACCATGCGCCGCCGATCGGCGCGGGCAACAGTATGGTGCTCGACCCCATGGGAGTCGAGCTCGCGACGGTCGGGGAATCGACGGATGTGGCCATCGCTTTCGCCTCCCGGCAACGAATGGATGAGGTGCGCGTTACAAATCCGGCCCTGAAGCTGCGGCGCTTCGGCATTCGCGCGCTCTAGAGTTGGGGGACAGGATCGCCGGAAAGGGTACAACAGTGACTGACGCCTATCGGGTGGTGATCGTAGAAGACGATCCCGACGTAGCGGAGTACACCAGAACGGTGCTGCAGAAGCGCGGCGGTTTTGAGGTGCGCGTTACCGGTGACCCCTTCCAAGCGAAGGCTCTCGTCGAGGAGTTCGACCCGGATGTGGTCGTCACCGACATCGAGATGCCCGGCATGACCGGGCTCACCCTCATGGAGCAGATCCGGGCCGTGCAGCCCGAGCTGCCCATCGTGGTCATGACCGCGCACATCTCGGTGGACTACGCCGTCGCCGCGCTGCGCGCCCAGGCCGACGAGTTTCTCACCAAGCCAATCGGGGCCGTCGAGCTCGTCACGGTCGTCACCCGGCTCGCCGCGGACGGCCGCGCGAACCGTGAGGCCGCGCGTCCTCGGGAGCACGTGCTCGCGGTGGGGGCGCACCCCGACGACGTCGAGATCGGCGTCGGCGGCATCCTCGCCTCGCACCGTGCCGCTGGTGACAGCGTCACCATCCTCACCCTCTCGCGTGGGGCGAAGGGCGGCGCTCCCGACGACCGGCAGCACGAGTCCCTCGCCTCGGCGGAGCTGCTCGGCGCTCGCCTCTTCCTCGAGGACCTCATCGACACGGAGGTGTCGAACGGCGGCCCCACGGTCGCCATCATCGAGCGGGTCGTCAACGAGGTCAATCCGACCATCGTCTACACCCACAGCTCGCACGACCGCCACCAGGACCACCGCGCGGTGCACGAGGCCACCCTCGTCGCCACCCGCTCGGTGCGCACGGTCGCCTGCTTCCAGAGCCCGTCGTCGACGGTGGACTTTCGGCCCTCGCGCTTCATCTCCATCGACGGCTTCACCGACAAGAAGCTGGCCCTGCTCGAGTGCTTTCGGTCACAGGCCGACATTCGCGGCTACCTCGAGCCGGACTTCGTGCTCGCGACGGCCCGCTACTGGGGACGCTACGGCGGCGGCAAGAACGTCGAGCCGCTCGAGATCATCCGCGAGACGGCCGACCTCTCGTCGCCCGTTCGCCCGACCATGACGACGGCTGACCCGTCGCGTCGCAGCGCAGGGCAGTAGATCGTGACGCACAGGGTTCTTGTCACCGGGGCGGGGGGACCAGCTGGCGTTGCCGTTATCCGCTCGCTTCTCCAGCGGGATGACGTGGAGGTCTTCGCCGGCGACATGGACGGGTGGGCCAGCGGCCTCTACCTCGTGCCCGCCGACCGACGACGAATCCTGTCGCCCGGCAAGTCGCCGGCCTTCGTCGATGAGCTGATCGCCCTCTGCGCCGACGACGAGATCGACGTGCTCTTCTCGACCGTCGACGTCGAGCTGCCGCCCCTCGCACGCCGTCGCGCCGAGCTGGGTGCCGTGCTCGCGGCGCCCTCCCTCGACACCCTAGAGACCTGCCTCGACAAGTTCGCGCTCGCCGTGCGCTGCGCGCCGCTGCTGCGCACCCCGATCACGCACCTCGTCGGCCCCGCGTCGACGGCGGCGGAGTGGGACTTTCCGATCATCGTCAAGCCGCGCAGCGGCGCGGGATCGCGCGGTGTGCGCCTCGTGCACAGCCGAGAAGACCTCGACGCGCTCGGCGACGACGACAGCCTGATCGCTCAAGAGCTGCTGCCCGGCGACGAGTACTCCGTCGACGTCATTGCCGCCGCAGACGGCCACGTGGTGGCCGCCGTGCCCCGCACCCGCACCCGGGTCGACTCCGGCGTCTCGATCGCGGGTCTGACCGTGCGCGACGCCGAGCTCGAGGCGACCGCCACCGCCGTCGCCCAGGCGATCGGGCTCGTGGGGGTCGCGAACGTGCAGCTGCGCCGCGACACCAACGGCGTGCCCGCCCTGCTCGAGGTGAACCCGCGGTTTCCCGGGGCCATGCCCCTCACCATCGCGGCGGGCGTCGACATGCCCAGCCTCGCCCTCGACCTTGCCCTTGGACTCGACCTGCCCGAACAGGCCGAGTTTCGCGAGATCGCGAACGTGCGTTTTCTTGAAGACGTGTTCGTCGACATCGCAGAGATTCTTCACTCGGAGAACGCGGCGCACACCGAGGAGGACTGATGGCCAAGCGCCTTCCAGCCTTCCGCGACAACCGGCACCCCCTCGCCCGCTCGGACTACCACGTGCACTCCACGTTCTCCGATGACGCGGTGAGCACGCTCGCCGAGAATATCGCGGCCGCGGAGTCGCTCAAGCTCGAGACCGTTCGCCTGATCGACCACGTGCGCGAAAGCACGACCTGGGTGCCCGCGTTTCTCGCCGCGGTTGCCGCGGAGGAGATTCCAGAGCAGCTCGAGGTGCTGACCGGGGTCGAGGCCAAGATGATGGATGTCACGGGCCGTCTCGACATTCCCGCCGACCTCGGCGAGCTGACCGTCGTCATCGCCGACCACCAGTTTCCGGGCACCGACGGGCCGTGGTCGCCCGACGAGGTGAAGAAGCGCCTCGCGACCGGCAGGCTCAGGCCGGCGGATGCGGTTGCGATGCTGTTCGAGGCATACACCGCAGCCATGCGCGGTCGGCCCGGGTCGCAGCTCGCGCATCCGTTCTCGATCCTGCCGAAGGTCGGGTTGCACAATCACCTCAGTGCGACCGTTGAGCTGGCGACAGAGCAGCAGCTCGAGCAGTTCGTCACGGTCGCTGTCGAGACCAACACGCTGGTCGAGCTCAACCAGAAGTGGGGCGTCTCGCAGTTTCTGCCCCTCAAGGCACTGCTCGACGTCGACCTCATCGTGATGGCCAGCGACGCCCACGAGGCGAGCTTCGTCGGAGAGTACCGACGTGAAGTGCTCGAGCCACTCGACTACGCACAGCGCATCGATCCTCGGGACCGCTGGTGAAGACGGGTACCCTTAAGAAGCCAACGGGGGAGAGGCACGACTATGACCGGGTTTGACTGGGGAGAGTTCTTCGGTGCCGCGCTCGAGTGGACGCTGCTCGCCCTCGTCGCCACCGGGGCGATCCCGGTGCTGTCGGCAAGCCTCGCCTTCGTCGCCATTCCCTTTCACGCCGTCATCAACCACTACGGCAAGGCGAAGCCCTACCTGCCGCGCGTGGCCATCATCATCCCCGCGTGGAACGAGGGCCTCGTCATCGGCCAGTCGATCGAGCGCCTCATGGCTCTCGAGTACCCCCGCGAGTCGCTGCGCATCTACGTCGTCGACGACGCCAGCACCGACGACACCCCCGACGTGATCCTCGCCAAGGCCGCCATCTACCCCGACAACGTCTTTCACCTTCGCCGCGAGCAGGGCGGCCAGGGCAAGGCCCACACGCTCAACCACGGCATCGACGTGGTGCTGAAGGACGACTGGATGCAGGCGCTGCTCATCATGGACGCCGACGTCATCTACATGCCCAACTCCCTGCGCCGCATGACGCGGCACCTCGCCGACCCGAAGGTCGGCGCCGTGTCGGCCTACATTCGCGAGGGAAGCCGGGACCGCAACTACCTGACCCGCTTCATCGGGCTGGAGTACATCCTGTCGCAGCCGGCGGCACGCCGCGCGCAGAACGTGCTCGGCGCCCAGGCCTGCCTGGCCGGCGGTGCCCAGCTGCACACTCGAGAGAACCTGCTCGCCATTGGCGGTCGCATCGACACGAAGACCCTAGCCGAAGACACGATCACGACCTTCGAGACCCAGCTGCAGGGGCGCACCGTGGTGTTCGAGCCGCTCGCCGTCGTTCTCGCCGAGGAGCCCCGCACCATCGACGCGCTGTGGAAGCAGCGCCTGCGCTGGGCCCGCGGCAACGTCTCGGTGACGTCGAAGTACAAGAAGGTGTGGTTCCGTCCGTCACGCAAGCACAACCTCGGCTCGATCTCGTTCGGCATCGTCTGGTTCAGCATCTGGCTGCTGCCGGTGGCGATGATCACCTCGTCCATCGGTCTGCTCGGCCTGCTCTTCCTGCAGAGCGACGTCGCCCTGCAGGCCTTCCGCGCGCTTTGGATCTTCGCCGCCTGTGCCTTCGTCTTCATCCTCGCGCTCGGGGCACAGGTCGACTCCCAGCTTGCTCTGCGCAACTGGCGAGAGCTCTTCACCTTTCCCGGCGTCATCTCGATGGTCGTCATGCTGACAGCGTTCTTCCCGCAGATTCTGCTCACCTGGATTCCGGGTCTGTTCGGCCTCCGGCTCACTGAGAACGGCCTCTTCATCCTCACCGTCTCGATCTACGTGTGGATTCCCTTCTCGATGGTCGTGGCGTGGCTGGACCGCAAGGTGGAGTCGACCGCGGTCGGTCCGGTGCTGGCGCCGATCCTGATCTACCTCGCGGGCTATGGGTCGCTGCTCTGCGCGATAACATTCGACTCTTACATCAAAGAGGCACGGCACGCAGAAGCGGTCTGGCAGAAGACGGAGAAGACGGGACGAGTGTCGCGATGAAGAACAAGACCATGGACCGCCTCGCCGACGCCGCGCCGTCGCGCCACTCCGGCACGCTGCCGCCGGTTGGTGACATCCGCAACCCGGGTGACGCCTTCATCCAGGCCGAGATCGACTCCAATCGTCGCTTCGAGTGGCTGCTGCCGCTCAAGGGGCTGCTGGCAATCGGTGTCGTGCTTCTGCTCGTCGCAATCAGAAAGCTGTACTTCGAATGACCCAGACCAGCGAACGCGTGCACGTGCTCGTCGTCGACGACAGCGAAGACCAGCGGCTTCTGCTGCGCCGACACTTTGAGCGTGCGGGCTGCGAGGTCGTTGAGGCGGGCACCGCCATCGACGCGCTCGACCGCTTCAACACGCAGGTTCCCGACCTCACGGTCATCGACCTCGTGCTGCCAGGCATGGACGGCTGGGCACTCGCCGACGTTCTCAGCAGCACCAGCTCGGCGATCGCGATCAGCTCGGTTATGGACCGCGAGCACTACCCGGTTCAGCACGCGGCGATTCCGAAGCCGGTCTCCGGCGCCACAATTCGAGCCGCGCTAGAGCAGCTGGTTCCCCGATGGAACGCTGCCTAGAACCATGACGGATGCCCCTGCCGAACTGACCGTCGTCGTCGCCGATGACGATGAAGACATCCGATCGCTCATCGTCATTGCGGTGCGCAAGGCCAAGCTGACGCTGCTCGCCGACCTGCCGGACGGCAGCTCCGCCCTCGCCGCTGTGCGCGAGCACAAGCCCGACATCGTGCTGCTCGACGTGAACATGCCGGGTCTCACGGGGCTTGAGGTGACGACCGCCCTGCGTGCCGATCCCGAGCTGGCCGGCTCGCTGGTCTTCATCCTCTCTGCATCCGTGGATGACACCGCGGTCGCCGCCGGATTCGCCGCGGGCGCCGACGCCTACATGACCAAGCCCTTCAGCCCCAACACGCTCGCGGCCCAGCTGACCGCGCTCATCGCCTCATCGGCATCGGGGCCGTCGAGCGACCGGCCCACCCCACCCGCACCGTGAACCCGGTCTCTGCGCTTTTTCGGCGCTTCGTCTTCATCGACAACCCGAGCCCGGTCGTCAAGCAGCTGCCGACCACCGTCGTGTTTCTCGGCGCGGTCGTCATCGTGCTGCTGCTTCCCGACCTGCGCTTCACCGACCCGACGGCGGCGATCGCCGGCATCGTCGGCATGGCCCTGGCGACGCTGCTCGCCGTCACGTTCACGGTCAGCTCGCCGCTGACCCGCCTCGCACTGATCATTCCCTTCATCGACCTGTTCGCGATCGGGCTTCTGCGCATGGGCACGGGGGGTGGCCTGTCGCTGTTCTCGAGCCTCATCATCCTGCCGGTGGTCTGGATCGCCAATCAGCCCGAGCGGCGGTATATCGCCCTCGCGGGCGTCGGCACCGCCCTCTCGCTCAGCCTTCCCTTCACCCTCGGCGCGATGGTGCCGCAGACCTCGGCCGACTGGCTGCGCTTCACCGTCGGCCCGATCGTCTTCTCTGTGGCCGCGGCGATCATCAACGAGATGTCGCGACAGGCGGCCGGCCGCGTCGAGGCTATCCACGAGCTGGCTGAAGAGCGCGACGTGATGCTGCGTGGCGCCGTCGACTACGCCGAGCGGCTCAGCGAGAACGAGGATCGCCTGCGGGCCGCCGACCGCCTCACCCGCAGTGTGCTCGATGCCGTCACCGAGCAGTCCGTCATCGGCGCCGACGTCACCGGCCTCGTCGACGTGTGGAACCCGGGAGCAGAGAAGATGCTCGGCCTGCGGGCCGCGCAGACGCAGGGCCGCCGCTACGTGCACGAGTTCCACGTCGAGCAGGAGCTGCTCGCCCGCTCGGCAGAGCTCAACTACCCACCCGGTGAGACGGTGCTCAACCCCGGCTTCTCCGCCCTCGTCGAGACCGCCCGACTCGGCACGGCCGAGGTGCGGCAGTGGACCTACGTGCGCGCCGACGGCACCACCCTTACCGTCGAGCTCGCGGTCACCCGACGCGTCGACGAGCAGGGCGCAACCGTTGGCTACATCTTCGTCGCCACCGACGTCACCCAGGCGCTCGAGGTCTCGCGCCTCAAAGACGAGTTCGTCGGACTCATCTCGCACGAGCTGCGCACCCCGCTCAGCTCGATCCTCGGGTACCTCGAGCTCATGCGTGACGACGAGGAGAACCCGCTCTCTGACGAGCAGGTGCAGTACCTCGGCGTGGCCGAGCGCAACGCGCACCGCCTGCTGCGGCTCGTGGGCGATCTGCTCTTCACCGCGCAGGTGGGGTCGAGCACCTTCAGCCTCGACACGACCGTGCTCGAGATCGGGCCCATCGTTCGGGCATCCGTGGAGTCGGCGAAGCTCAACGCTGCTGCGGCCGGCGTCGAGATCACGGTCAACGTTCCCGAGAAGCCGATCTCGGTGCTCGGCGACGCGCAGCGCCTCGGGCAGGCCTGCGACAACCTCATCTCGAACGCCATCAAGTTCACGCCGCGCGGCGGCAGGGTGAGCGTCAACGTCGGCATCGTCGACTCCCGCATCGTCATCACCATCACCGACACCGGCATGGGAATTCCCGAAGACGAGCTCGACCAGCTCTTCGCCCGCTTCTTCCGCGCCTCAACCGCCACCCGTGCGGCGGTGCCCGGTGTCGGACTCGGCCTCTCGATCACCAAGGCGATCATCGTCGCCCACCACGGTGAGCTCGACGTCGAGAGCGAGGTGGGCGTGGGCACGGCGTTCATCGTGCGGCTGCCCCTCAACGCGCCGGTGGCCGTCTAGCCCGTCAGGGTCGCCAGACGCCCGGCAGCGTCGGTGAGCACGCTCTCGCGCTTGCAGAACGCGAAGCGCACGAGCGACCTCGTCGCCGCTCGGTGCTCGGGCAGCACGAATGCGCTGAGAGGCACGCCCACGACCCCGGCCAGCGACGGAAGCTCGCGGCAGAAGGCCGCCGCGTCGGGGTGGCCGAGGGCGGCGGCATCCGCGATCACGAAGTAGCCGCCCTGGGGGCGGCTCACCGTGAATCCCGCGGACTGCAGGCCAGCGCTGAGGATGTCCCGCTTGCGCTGCAGAGTGGCGGCCGCGCCCGCGAAGAACCCGTCGCCGAGCCGCAGCCCAGTCGCGATGGCCGGCTGAAACGGTGCTCCGTTGACGAAGGTGAGAAACTGCTTGACCGCCAGAATCGGGCCGATGAGAGCGGATGGCGCGGTGATCCAGCCGATTTTCCACCCGGTGGTGTTGAAGGTCTTGCCGCCGCTGGAGATGGTCACCGTGCGCTCCCAGCCGCCCGGCAGGCTGCTGATCGGCGTGTGCGCTGCGCCGTCGAAGACCAGGTGCTCGTAGACCTCGTCGGTCACGATCGTCGCGCCATGCCGCTCGGCCAGGGTGATGATCAGCTCGAGCGTCTCGCGGGGAAAGACCGCGCCGGTCGGATTGTGCGGCGCGTTGACGAGAATGAGCCGCGTTCTGTCGCTGACCGCGCTCACGAGCGCGTCAAGGTCGGGCTGAAAGTCGGGTGCGTGCAGCGGCACGGTCACGTGCTTCGCGCCGGTGAGCGCGATGACCGCCGCGTAGGCGTCGTAGAACGGCTCGAAGGTCACCACCTCGTCACCCGGCTCGGTGAGCGCGAGAATAGTCGCGGCCAGCGCCTCCGTCGCGCCAGCCGTCACCAGCACCTGGCTCGCGGGGTCGACGGTCACGCCGTAGAAGCGCTGCTGGTGCTCGGCGATCGCTTCGCGCAGCACGGGCATGCCGATGCCGGGCGGGTACTGGTTGATGCCGTCGGTGATCGCCTGCCGTGCCGCCTCGAGCACCTCAGCGGGTCCGTCCTCATCGGGAAACCCCTGCCCGAGGTTGATCGAGTCGGTGGCGATCGCCAACGCAGACATCTCGGCGAAGATCGTCGCACGCATCTCGCCGTCATCGCCGAGCAGCATCGCGCCCCGGGCCGCGCGCTGCCAGGACCCGTGCGTCGTCATGCTGTTCAGCGTAGCTTCGCGGCTCACGTGTTACCTCCCGCGCTCACCAACCGCCCGTTTGCGAACCAACGGTGCGTTCGAACTCGCCGGTGGTTCGCAAACGGCCCGCTGGTCTCGCTGTGGAAAGTGAGTGCGTGCTTCGCCCGGGTCGAATACGGTTTCTGCATGCGGACCGCCCCAGCCCTCCTCATCGGCGCACTCGTCGCCCTCACCCTTGTTGCCTGCGTGCCGGATGACGAGGCCGTCAAGCCGGACCCATCGCCTACGGCCACGCCGATCTTCAGCTCGGATGAAGAGGCTCTGGCAGCGGCGGAGGAGGCGTATGCGGCCTACGTTCTTGTTTCGGACGTCGTTCTGCAAGAAGGTGGCTCTAATCCCGAACGGGCGCTTGAGCACGTCACAGATGGTTTTCGCGAGGAAGCCGCCTCGGGCTTTGAACTGTTCGCCGATCACAGTTGGAGGGCCGAGGGAGTAACGGCGTTTGACTCAGTGGAACTGCAGCAGTACTCGGAAATTGGCGGCGGAGCTGCGCAGATCTCTATTTATTTGTGTCTCGATGTCTCGCAAACTCGAATTCTCGATGAGACGGGAACGGATGTCACACCGGCCTCGCGGGATACTCGGCTTCCTTTGGTGGTCGACATGGTGAGTGCCCAGGAATATTCCTCCGAATTGCTGCAGGCGGGAAGTGAAGTATGGTCTGGCAACGATTTTTGCGGGTAGCGGCAGTTACAGTGGTCGCGCTAGCGTTTGTCGCGGTCCCAGCGCTGCCGGCCGGCGCATGTTCTCAGGGCGACGCGTTGGCTGGTCTTTGTCCGTCAGTGAACGGCGAACTCACCGACGATTCCGCTGTACTAACCGGCAACCAACCCGGCTCCGGTGGCAACGGAAGCTCGGGCGCGAACGGCTCCGGCGCCAACGGCTCCGGCTCGAACAGCACCGGCAACAACGGGGCTGCCGACTCCGACACTCCGCTCACCTGCGAGACGGGGCTAGTCACCTCCGCCTGCGACCGCGGCACCTGGGGCGCAACGACCCTTCCCGTGCCCACGCTCAACGACATTGCCGCCTTCCGCCCGACTCGGGGTGTCAACCACATGGAGCCGAACGGCTGGTTCGTGGTGGGGCTCGACGCGAACTTCTACGCGACCGGGGGAGCGAGCGTCGTGCCCGGCACCCTGCTCGGCTATGACGCCTCAGTGAGGTTCACGCCCATCCGATGGCAGTGGTACTACGGGGACGGCGCGATGGCTACCAGGTTGACGAAGGGTGGCACGTGGGCATCCCAGGGCATCGCCGAGTTCGATCCGACACCGACCAGTCACGTGTATCAGGCCGCGGGCACGTACTACATTGATCTGGCCATCGGCTATCGCGCCGAGTACAGCTTCAACGGCTCCAGCTACGCTCCGATCGCGGGCACGCTGTGGCTTCCGGCCAACCGCCTTGTCGCTACAGTGGGGTCGGCCAAGACCGTGCTCGTCGAGCGCGACTGCACCCTCAACCCTGCTGGCCCCGGGTGCTCCAACTGACTCAAAGCACAGTGCGAGACTGCTCACAGCGCTCGCATGCAAAACCCTCAGCTTGGCGGTGGATGCTCAGAGCGCTGGAAGGAGCACTCATTGCCCGAAACACCCGAATCACCCGATTCTGAACTCACCCCCACGCCCCGTTCGACCGCCGCAGCCAAGCGCGCTGCCGCGCAGGCCGCCAACGACGCCAGAGCTGCCGACCCCAAGCCCGCCGTCGCCATGCCCACCGAGGCCCCTCCGGTCGTCACCCCGATTATCGAGCCGGTCGCACCGGCCAGCTCCAAGCGCTCCACGTCGCTGCCCGTCGTGGCCGCGATCGCCGTTGCCGCCCTCGTCGGCGGCGTCTCGGGAGCCGGCGTGTCGCTCTGGGCCGTCAGCCAGAACGGCGACGAGCAGACCACCACGACGTCCACACCGACGACGGTCACCGTGGGCAACGCTGATGACGCCACCACGATCACCGCCGTCGCCCTCAAGGCCGCCGCCTCGGTCGTCACCATCTCGGTCTCGTCCGGCAGCGAAGGCGGCACCGGCTCCGGTGTGGTGCTCAGCGCCGACGGCTACATCCTCACCAACACCCACGTCGTGACGCTCGACGGCGCCTCTGCCGACCCGACCGTGCAGGTGCGGACCAGCGACGGGCGCCTGCTCGACGCCGAGATCGTCGGAACCGACCCGATCGCCGACCTCGCGGTCATCAAGGTGAAGGATGTCGACGACCTCGTTCCCGCGACCTTCGCCGACTCGTCCAAGCTCAACGTCGGCGACACCGCTATCGCGATCGGCGCGTCCCTCGGCCTCGCCGGCACCGTGACCAACGGCATCGTCAGCTCGCTCAACCGCAGCATCCAGATCGCCTCGTCGGCCGTGCCCGACGAGGGCGACAGCAGCGACGGTGACCAGCAGGGCGAGACGCCATTCGACTTCTGGCAGTTCGACGAGGACGGCAGCGACTCGACTGCCACCACCTCGACCGCCACGATCTCGCTGCCCGTCATCCAGACGGATGCCGCGATCAACCCGGGCAACTCGGGCGGTGCGCTGCTCGACAACGACGGCAACGTCATCGGCATCAACGTCGCCATCGCCTCGGCCGGCAGCACCACGAGCGGGAGCCAGAGCGGAAGCATCGGCGTCGGCTTCGCGATTCCCTCGAACATGGCCAAGCGCATCGCCGACGAGATCATCGCCACGGGCTCCGCGACGCACGGCCTGCTCGGCGCCTCGGTGCTCGACGTCACCGAGGACGACGCAGCCAGCGACAGCGCCGTGGTCGGCGCGAGCGTGCAGGAGATCGTCTCCGGCGGCGCGGCCGACGAGGCTGGGCTCAAGGTCGGCGATGTCATCACCGGCTTCAACGGAATCCAGATCACCGGCAAGACCGACCTCACCGCGCAGGTGCGTGCCCTCGCCGCGGGGGCGACCGCCACGGTCACCTACGTGCGTGACGGCAAGGCGGGCGAGGTCAGCGTGACGCTCGGCACCCTCGAGTCGTAGGGTCTGATGCGGGAGGCCCGGGGGCGTGACGCTTCCGGGCCTCTCGCACGTCGGCTGGTAGGCTCGACCGACCGAACTCGACGACGCATTGGACCACATGGCCGCCTCGGCAGGCACCCTTCCCGGGGTCTCGTACATCATGCCCGTACTCAATGAGGTCGCGTATGTCGAGAGCGCGGTGCGCACGGTGCTCGATCAGGACTACGCCGGCGCCAAAGAGGTCATCCTCGCCTACGGTCCCTCCAACGACGGCACGACAGAGCTCATCACAAAGCTGGCGGATGCCGACAGGCGCATCATCCTCGTGCCCAACCCTGCGACAGACATCCCCGTGGGGCTCAACCTGGCGATTCGCGCCAGCAGCCACCCCATCATCGTTCGCGTCGACGCGCACAGCGAGCTCGAGCCCGGTTACACGAGCCGCGCGATCGAGACGCTGCAGCGCACCGGCGCTGCCAACGTCGGCGGGGTCATGCTCGCGCGCGGCAAGACGCCCTTTCAGGCGGCGGCAGCGCGCGGCTACAACAGCAAGTTCGGTCTCGGGGGCGCGCGGTACCACGGCGGGCAGGTCGAGGGCGAGGCGGAGTCCGCCTACCTCGGTGTGTTCCGCCGAGAGGTGCTCGAGCAGGTGGGGCTCTTCGACGAGTCGCTGCGCCGCGGCGAGGACTGGGAGCTCAATCTGCGTATTCGCGCCGCTGGCCACACGGTGTGGTTCGACCCGGCGCTGAAGGTCACCTACTGGCCGCGCGAGAGCTGGACGAAGCTCGGCCGCCAGTTTCTCGCAACCGGCATCTGGCGTGGCGAGCTCGTGCGTCGGTACAAGGGGCGCAACCCGTGGCGCTTCTTCGTGCCGCCGCTGCTCGTGCTGTCGATCATCTTCTCGATCGTGCTCTTTCTGCTGCAGCTCTCGCCGATCGTCAACGGCTGGTGGACGATCATCGCCTCCGTCTTCTACCTCGGCCCGATCTCCTACGTGCTGCTGGTGCTCTGGCTCGCCTTCATCGGCGACCGGTCAGACAACTGGCGCGACCGCTGGTTCTTCATCGTCGTGCTTCCCACCATGCACATCAGCTGGGGCACCGGCTTCATGATCGGCCTGCTGCGCGGTGCGCGCGACACGGTCGACACGTCGCGCACTGAGATCTAGAGGCACGCGATCTAGAGGCACGCGATCTAGCGCAGCGCCCCGAGAGCCTCGAGCTTCGCCACCACGCGCTTCGCAGCCGCACCGTCGTCGAGGGGGTTGAAGCGCTCCTGCCAGGCCTCGTAGCGCTCCCCGTAGTCGGCGGCATCCGTCGTGGTGATCAGCTGGGCGAGCACCGCCGGGTCGCCCGTGACGGGGCCAGGAGCGACCTCGAGCAGGTCGAAGTAGAACCCGCGCAGGGTCTCGCCGTAGTGCGCGAGGTCGGGGGTGAAGAAGAAGATCGGCTTGCCAGAGACC
>JBIIAR010000236.1:0-4200 GCA_044239765.1 Microbacteriaceae bacterium | reverse complement strand
CCGTCATCGCGATGCTCGCCATCGCCCGCCTGGGCGCCGTGCACTCCGTTGTCTTCGGCGGCTTCAGCAGCGAGTCGCTGCGCACCCGCATCGACGACGCCCGCGCCAAGGTCGTCATCACTGCCGATGGCGGATGGCGCAAGGGCAAGGTCTTCCCCCTCAAGGCGGCAGTCGACGGTGCCCTCGACGGCTGGGCGGAGTCCCCCGTCGAGCACGTGCTCGTCGTCAAGCGCGGCGAGAACGAGGTTGTCTGGACCGACGACCGCGACGTGTGGTGGCACGACACCGTCGAGGCTGCGAGCGACGAGCACGAGGCCGAGGGCTTCGAGGCCGAGAACCCGCTTTTCATCCTCTACACGTCGGGAACCACCGGAAAGCCGAAGGGCATTCTGCACACGAGCGGCGGCTACCTCACCCACGTCGCCACCACCCACAAGAACGTCTTCGACCTGCACCCCGAGACCGACGTCTACTGGTGCACGGCCGACGTCGGCTGGATCACCGGCCACAGCTACGTCATCTACGGCCCGCTCGCCAACGGCGCGACCCAGGTGCTCTACGAGGGCACTCCCGACACCCCGCACTCCGGCCGGTGGTGGGAGCTCATCGAGAAATACAAGGTGAGCATCTTCTACACGGCGCCCACCGCGATCCGCTCGTTTATGAAGCTGGGCCGTCAGATTCCCGACAAATTCGACCTCAGCTCGCTGCGCGTGCTCGGCAGCGTCGGTGAGCCCATCAACCCCGAGGCATGGATCTGGTACCGCGAGGCCATCGGCGGCGGCCACACCCCCATCGTCGACACGTGGTGGCAGACCGAGACCGGCGGCATCATGATCAGCGCGCTGCCGGGAATCACGACGCTCAAGCCCGGCGCCGCCCAGAAGGCGCAGCCCGGAATCGCGATCGAGATCGTCGGCGAGGACGGCACCCGCGTGGATCCTCCCCAAGGAGGATTGCTCGTCGCCACCGAGCCGTGGCCGGGCATGCTGCGCGGCATCTGGGGCGACCCGGAGCGCTTCAAGGAGACCTACTGGTCGCGCTTCTCGATGCCCACTGAAGACGGCGTCGGCGAGTGGAAGTACTTCGCCGGCGACGGAGCCCACGTCGACTCCGATGGCGACATCGTGCTGCTCGGCCGCGTTGACGACGTCATGAACGTCTCCGGCCACCGGCTGTCGACGCAAGAGATCGAGTCGGCTCTCGTGTCGCACCCGATCGTCGCGGAGGCCGCCGTTGTCGGTGCCGCCGACGAGTCAACCGGTCAGGCCGTCGTCGCGTTCGTCATTCTGCGCAGCGACCAGGAAGACGCGCAGACGGCGGATGAGGCATCCACCCTGCCGCGCGCCCACGTCGCCGCCCAGATCGGTGCGATCGCGCGCCCCCGTCAGATCTTCATCGTGTCGGAGCTGCCGAAGACCCGCAGCGGCAAGATCATGCGGCGCCTGCTGCAGGACGTCGCGGAGGGCCGCGAGCTCGGCGACACGACGACGCTCACCGACGCGAACGTCATGCAGATCATCACCGACAAGCTGGCTTAGCTGCGGATCGAGCCTGTCGAGATCTCGACGGGCTCGATCCGCTGACGGCTACGCGAACTCGACGATCAGCTCCACCTCGACGGGTGAGTCGAGCGGCAGCACCGCCACGCCCACGGCGCTGCGCGCGTGCTTGCCCAGCTCGCCGAAGATCTCGCCGAGAACCTCGGACGCGCCGTTGATCACGCCCGGCTGCCCCGAGAACGACGGGTCGGACGACACGAAGCCGACAAGCTTGACGACGCGCGTCACGCGGTCGAGCGATCCGATCGCCGCCTGCACGGCCGCGAGGGCGTTCAGCGCCGCGGTGCGCGCGTAGGCCTTCGCCGCATCCTCGTCGACCTCTGCGCCTACCTTGCCGGTGGCCGGCAGCGCGCCGTCGGTGAAGGGCAGCTGACCCGCGGTGAACACGAGGTTGCCGGTCACGACGTACGGAACGTATGCGCCCGCGGGCGTTGCGAGGGTCGGAATCTGGATGCCGAGCTCGGCAAGACGGGAATCAATCGTGGACATGGGCTTCGCTTTCGATCGGGCGCTTGAGGTAGGCGACGAGTCCGCCTTCTGGACCGGTGACAACCTGCACCAGCTCCCACCCCTGCGATCCCCAGTTGTTGAGGATCGCGGCGGTGTTGTGGATCATCAGCGGGGTGGTGAGGTACTCCCAGGTAGTCATTGGCGGCTTTCACTCAGGTAGTTAAATCAGGCGTTCGAGTAGGATTACGGGCATGTCTGCCCAAAATCCCCAGTCCCAAGGCGTCTTCGGAGCCATTGCAGGAATGCTGGGTTTCAGCGTACTCGCTGGCATCCTCGTCGCTGTCATGGTGACTCCCGGACTGGCTGTGACCAGTATGGCCGCGAGCAACACCATCGGAATCTTCGACTCTCTTCCCGAGAACCTCGTCTTCGGCGACCAGCCGCAGGAGAACAAGATCATGGCGAAGGACGCGGCCGGCAATGACGTGCTCATCGCCACCGTCTACAGCCAGAACCGCGAAGAGGTGAAGTGGGACGAGGTGGCGCAGGTCGTCAAGGACGCCACCATCGCCGGTGAGGACCGCCGCTTCTACGAGCACGGCGGCGTCGACGTGCAGGGCCTCATCCGCGCCGCGCTGACGAACACACTCAGCGGTGGCGTGCAGTCGGGCGCCTCGACACTGTCGATGCAGCTCGTCAAGAACATCTTCATTCAGGAGGCACTGCAGCTGCCGACCGAGGCAGACCGCAAGGACGGCATCAAGAAGGCCCAGGAGACCTCGATCGACCGCAAGCTCAAAGAGATGAAGCTCGCGATCGGCCTGGAGAAGACGTACACCAAAGACGAAATTCTGCTGGCCTACCTCAACATCGCCGGATTCGGCAACAACACCTACGGCATCGAGGCCGCCGCCCAGCGCTACTACGGCGTCAGCGCGGCCGAGCTCGACCTTGCGCAGGCCGCCAGCCTTGTCGCCATTGTGCAGCAGCCCGGTGCCCGCAGTCTCAACGATCCGGAGCACTACGCGGCCAACAAGGAGCGTCGCGATGTGATCCTCGGCAACATGCGCGTCGAGAACATGATCACCGACGAGGAGTACAAGGCCGCTCTGGCTGTTCCCGTCGACGACACCACTGTGCACCTCGCCGCACCGACCAACGGCTGCATCGCCGCCGCGGTGCCCTACGCCAAGCAGTTCTGCGACTACGTCGTCAAGAGCGTCAAAGACCTGAAGTCGCTCGGCGAAGACGAGGCCGCTCGTGAGGAGGCGTGGAAGATCGGTGGCTACACGATCCACACCACGCTCAACCTCGAGCTGCAGGCACTCGCCGAGTCGACGTTGAAGACCTACGCCCCGGCGGAGGAGACCAAGCTGCAGCTGGGTGCCGCATCCACCGTTCTTCAGGTGAAGACCGGCCGAATTCTGGTCATGGCGCAGAACAAGAGCTTCGACGACACCCTCGACGGTGCCGGTCCGGCGTTCACCGCCATCAACTTCAACACCGACCAGCCCTATGGCGGATCCGCCGGATTCCAGGTGGGGTCGACCTACAAGGTCTTTACGCTTCTCAACTGGCTCAACACCGGCCACGGCCTGAACGAGGTCGTCAACGCCGAGGCGCGCACCGAGAACCAGGCGTCGTTCCTTGACACCTGTGACGGTCCGTACGGCGGCACCTGGAAGTTCCGCAACGACTCCGGTGAGAAGGGAACGCGTACCGTCATGGCGGCGACCGCTTCATCTGTCAACGGTGCGTACGTGTCCATGGCGCTCAAGCTCGACCTCTGCCAGACCAAGCTGATCGCGCAGAGCCTCGGCGTGCACACCGCTATCACGACGGACAACCCCGACACGGCGTACGTCGAGAACAAGATTCTCTCGAATCCCTCGTCGATCCTCGGAACCAACGACATCGCCCCGATGACCATTGCCGCCGCCTACGCCGCTCTGGCCAACGGCGGAACCTACTGCAAGCCCATCGCGGTCGACTCGATCACGAACTCCGACGGTGAGGAACTGCCCGGGCAGGCGCAGGAGTGCAGCCCGAGCATGATCGACGCCAGCGTCGCCGCAGCGGCTGTCTACGCGCTCAAGGGCGCGATGAACGGCTACGTCGCCAACCCTCGCAACGGAATCCAGCACATGGGCAAGACGGGTACGACCAACTCGTCGAAGCAGACGTGGGT
>JBIIAR010000235.1:0-4206 GCA_044239765.1 Microbacteriaceae bacterium | reverse complement strand
CGAGCTCTTGAACGCCTCGAAGTTGCGCGGCAGCAGGGCCAGGTTCTCGATCGCCAGCGTCGAGGCGTTGTTGTCGAGAATACGCATGACGACCTTCTCACCCCAGACGGTGGGAAGGGTCGCGACGCGAAGGTCGATCTTGCGGCCGCCGTGGCTGACCGACATGCGGCCGTCCTGCGGCTTGCGGCGCTCGGCGATGTCGATCTCGCTCATGATCTTGAGCCGGCTGATGACGCCGTTCTGAATGGTCTTGGGGGCCGACTGCATCTCGTGCAGCACGCCGTCGATGCGGTAGCGCACCTTCATGTCGTACTCGGCCGGCTCGATGTGGATATCCGAGGCCTTGTCCTGGATGCCCTGGCTGATCAGCAGGTTGACGAACCGCACGATCGGCGCGTCGTCGATCTGGTCGTCCTGGCCGGCAATCGCGACCTCGGTGGAGGCGCTGCTCTCTTCTTCGAGCGCCGTCGTCAGGTCGTTGAGCTCGCCATCCGCACGGTGGTAGCGGTCGATCGCGGCGCGAAGGTCGGATTCCTCTGCGACGACCGGCTTGACCTGCATGCGGGCGATTGCTCGAACGTCGTCGATGGCGAACACGTTGCCCGGGTCGGCCATGGCGAGCGTGAGGATGTCGCCGACGAGTCCGATGGGAAGCACGAGGTGACGACGGCAGATTGCCGACGGCACCATGGAGACCGCGGTGCGCTCAACCGGAAAGTCCACGAGCTCGACGAAGGGCAGATCGGCCTGTGCGGCGCGCGCGCTGGCGAGCTGCACCGGCGTGACCATGCCGCGGTCGACGAGCTGCTTGACCGCTTCCTCGTCTTCGCCCCACGACCCCGAGATGGTGTCGAGGTTCTCGATGGGCACTACGCCACGAAGGATCAGAATCTCTGTAAGGGATGCCATTGCACTCTCCTCACGATGAATGAGCCGCGGGCCCCCCAGGCGCGACACTCATGAGAACTGATAAAGGCTAGGTGTAAAGCCTAAGTCTCTGAACACCTGTTCACAGCCCCCGGTATAGGGGGTACGGATGTGACTGGTGTGACTAGAGCACAAACAGCACGATCACGACGCCCGCAACGATCGCGACCGTGAGAACGGTGACCGCCACGATCGCGATGATCACGCCGATTCCGCGGCTCTTCGTGGTGCGCTTGGTCGCCGTCTCGATGGCGACGGTGCTGCGCGACTGGCGCTGCGGCGAGACCGGCGCCGATATGACCGTGCGCACGACGTTGTCGATGGCGGGAGCGGTGTCGCGCACCTGGTAGCGCTCGACCTTCTCACCCGGGACGAAGGCGACGCGGCCACCGGAGAGACGGCCGGGCGCGGGCGCGCTGGCACGGGGTCCGCGCTGGGTGCGGTCGCCCATGATCTTGGTGTCGTAGTCGACACCGGGTCGGGCGGTGCCGCGAATCTTGGTGGCGTCGTCGAACTGGTCGACGCGGCCCGATGAGACCGCCGTGCGGTCGTCGAGATCGGGCTGCTGCCCGCGGATGACCGTGCGGTCTTCGAGGTCGGGCTGCTGGCCACGGATGACGGTGCGGTCGTCGAGATCATCCGGCGTAGCGCGCGAGATGGTGGTTGCCTCGTCGTCGACGTAGCCCCGGCTGATCGTGGTTGCCTCGTCGTCGACCAGGGGTGCCCGCGAGATCGTCGTCGCCTCGTCGTCGACGGCGGGCGCCCGCGAGATGGTCGTCGCCTCGTCGTCAACCGCGGGACCACGGCTGATGGTTGTCGCGTCGTCGTCCGCCGAGACTCGGCGAATCACCGTGCGGTCGTCGTCGTCGGTCACTGCACCGTCACGACCCTGAACGCGACGTGATCGCCGATGTTGACGACCATGCCGTCCTCGAGCAGAGCAGGCTCACCGGGCTCGAGCAGAAACGAGCTGCCGTTGGCCGGCGTGACCTCGGTGCCGTTGGTCGAGTTGAGGTCTTCGAGCAGCACGCGGGCGCCGTCCGTCGAGATGCGCAGGTGAGTGCGCGAGATATCGCGCTTGGGGCTGTCGACGGCGAAGACGACCGGCTGGTCCTCGGCGGCGGCATCCCCGATCTGCGGGTTGCGGCCGATGAGCACGGTGCGGTCGACGATGAGGCGGCGGCCGTCGCTGAACTCGAGGCCGCGCACGGGCGGCGGCTCGAAGATCGCGGCCGAAGTGGAGTTCTCGAGCCACTCGCTGTGCTCTGTGTCGCTGAGCACGGCATCCGACTGGTAGACGACGGCAGAGCTTGCCTGCCAGCCGAGGGGCAGCGGGAGTGCGGCAGACATGTCATCGAGCACGTCGATGTCGCGGATCTGCACAGCACCGATGTCGCTCTCGCGCACGACGACAGCGCCATGCGCGCGGCGAGCGGAGAAGACCGCCTCGACTCCGTCACGACGCTGCACCACGAGCTCGAAGCGCTGTCCGCGCAGGCGGGCGACCATGAGGGGCCCGACGAACTGCACGACAGCGAAGTCGATGTCGGCGTAGTCGAAGCGGGCAACGAGGGCATCAGAGACGGTGTCGATCGAGTTGGCGACCGCGATGACGGGAACGATAGCCTCGGCGAGGCCCTCGGACGCGTCGCCCGCGAGCACGGCGAGAACGTGCGGTCCGTTGAGCGTCGGGTTGACTCCCGGCGTGTAGTCAGAGCGTGCCACGGTGGCCCTTTCGTTCCGGGATCTCGACGGTGTTCTCGTTGAGCTCAGGGTCGGCCGCGATGCGCCGGGTGTTGAGAATGGTCATGTCGTCGACGAGCGGATCAAGCCCGCCCGCAAGCACGTCGAGAACGATCACGGTGACGTTGTCTTTGCCGCCGTTCTCGAGGGCGAGCTCGACAAGCCTGTCGGCCGCCGGCTGAGCACCCGGGGTGGTCAGCAGCGTGGTGCGGATCACGTCGTCCGGCACCTCGCCGCTCAGTCCGTCGGAGCAGAGCAGCAGGCGCTCGTTCTGCACGATCGGGTGCAGCCAGTAGTCAGCATCGCTGTCATCCGCTCCCATTGCCCGGGTGATGACGTTCTTGCCGGGGTAGGCCTCGATCTCGGACGGATCGAGCGTGCCGTCGTCGAGCAGCTGCTGCATCACCGAGTGGTCGACGGTGAGCTGCACGAGCTCGCCGTCGCGCAGCCGATAGACGCGGGAGTCGCCGACATTGAAGACGAGCCAGTGCGGCACGTCGCCCTGCATGGTGACGATGACCCCGGTGAGGGTGCTGCCCGCGCCGCGCTCGGTCTCATCGGCAATGAGGCCGACCGACGCCTGGGCGCGGTCGAGCACATCGGCCAGCTGCTCTGGGCCGACGCCCGTCTGCCCGACGAGCATCGCGAGCTCTGCGACGACCGCCTGGCTGGCGCGGTCACCCGCGTCGTGGCCGCCCATTCCATCGGCGACCACGAACACGGGGTATCCAGAGAGGTAGGAGTCCTCGTTGGCCTTGCGCTTCAGCCCTACATCGGTGCGCACGCCGGGCCCGATGAGCACGGACTGCGCCGCCTCACGAGCTTCTGCCGGCAGTGTCACGATCTAGTCCTTGCTGATGCGGATGGTCAGATCGCCAAGGCGGAAGGAGTCACCGATCGTGGTGGGAACGCCTGCCTCGACCTCGGACTCCTCGCCAGCCGCCGACAGCAGGTAGACGCCGTTCGTCGAGTTGAGGTCGACGATCGTCCACACGCCATCCGCGAGGGTGAGGCGCGCGTGCGTCTTCGACACCGTCTTCGACGGGTCGGGCACCGAGATCAGCTGGGTGTCGGCCGCGGTCGAGCTGGGGTTGCGGCCCAGCAACGCCGCGGACTTCGTCAGCGAGATGGGCGCACTGCCCTCTGGCGTGATCGACCACGACTCCTTCTTCTTGCGCGGAGCGACGACAGTCTTGTCGAAGTCAGGGTTCTCGTCTTCGATGCTCGGCTGCAGCTCTGCCACCTGGGCGGAGGTGTTGACCGAGTTGGTGACCGGCGTGGGAATCGGGTCAGCCACCGGCGGCACCACCACGGGCGCCGCGGGCGGGGTGACGTCGAGCCCTGGAACGCCGGTGATGGGCGGAGCCCAGGGGTTGGCGTTGGTGACCGGGGTGGAGGGTGCTGCGGGCGGCGGGCTGATCACCGGCGGCTCGACGAGCGCGGGCGGAGCGGGCGGAGCCGACACCGCAGCCGGCGGCGCGGGCGGAGCAGGGGGTGCCGGCGGAGCGGGAGGAGCCGGCGGAACTGCGGCGGGCG
>JBIIAR010000234.1:0-4221 GCA_044239765.1 Microbacteriaceae bacterium | reverse complement strand
CGCTGTCGGTCACGGCATCGGTGAAGTCTTTCGCGTCCGTGGGTGCCAGCCCGCTGTCTTCGAGCTTGTTCTGGAGCGTACTGCCCAAGGCAGAGAAGAAAACGGTGGTGAGCGCTGCGATCCCGAGCGCCGAGCCGAGCTGACGGAAGGTGCTTTGGATGCCCGAGCTCTGACCGCCCTCATCGGTGGGCACGTCGGCGAGCACGACGTTGGTTACTTGCGCGGTGGCGAAGCCGACGCCCACGCCGTAGAAGAAGAGGACGGCCGCGATGAGCAGCCAGGACGCGTCGGTGAAGGCCGCGACAAGGCCGAGGCCTGCGAGGCCGAGCACCTCGAGCAACAGCCCGAGTCGCACGAAGGCCAGCGCGCTGACTCGGTTCGAGAGGGGGAAGCTGATACCGCTGGCGACGAAGCTGCCTATCGCGATCGGCACGAGCGCGAGGCCCGCTTGCAGGGGCGAGTAGCCGAGGGTGAACTGCAGCCAGAGCGGAAGTACCGCGATGATGCCGAACTCGCCGAGCCCGATGATGAGGGTGGCGACGTTGCCGTTGCGGAATGACGCGATCGAGAACAGCCGCGTGTCCATGAGTGGCTGGTGGCGGCTGCCCGGGCGGCTGAGCCGCGCCTGGCGCCAGACGAACAAGGCGAGAAGAAGCGCTGAGACGACGAGTGCGACGAAGGCGGGCGACAGGCCCGAGTCCCAGCGGAAGCCGAACAGATCGAATGCGTTCTCGCTGAGGATCCAGCCATAGACGCGACCCTCGACGAGTCCGAATGCGAGCAGGCCGAGCCCGATGACCGAGAGGGTGGCGCTGAGGCCGTCGACGCCGCCGCGCGAGCGGGCGGGCTGGATCAGGAACAGGGCGCCGATGATGAGGATAACGATCGTCAGCGGGATGTTGATGCCGAACGCCCAGCGCCACGAGGCGTGCTCAGACAGCCAGCCCCCGAGCACGGGGCCGAGCGCCGTGGCTGCGCCGATTGTCGAGCCCCAGACCGCAAACGCCTTGCCGCGCGCGGCACCGGTGAACATCACGTTGAGCAGCGCGAGAGAGGTCGGCAGAATGGCGGCGGCGCCGATGCCCTGCAGGAAGCGAGCCAGGATCAAGATCTCGCCCGTGGGAGCGAGACCCGCGAGCAAGCTCGTGAGACCGAATAGGACGACGCCGGCGAGAAACACCGTCTTCGCGCCACGCAGATCGGAGATACGGCCAGCGACGAGCAGCAGTGCGGCGAAAACGATCGCGTACGACTCCTGGATCCACTGCGCCTGGCTCGAATCGATGCCCAGATCATCAATTACTGAGGGGGTAATGACGTTGACGATCGTCGTGTCAACCACGATCAAGGCGACGCCCAGGGCCACGGCGATCAGGCCGACCCAGCGTCGCGCGTTCTCCGGCAGTGACATCACAAACTCCTCATATACTTACATGATCAAATAGTTCTTTGGGAGAATAACTTGATGGAGTGATAACATGCAAGTCCGATCACAGCACGTCGGGACGGGAGGCCTGTATGGGCAACCACGACGCCTCTTACGACCTGGAGATTGTTCCCGGCTCGACCACTGAGGCGCTCCGCGCATATGGCGCGACATACGCTCAGGTCGCTCGGGCCTTCGCCGCTCATGCCGGACTGCACTCCACTGATGCGGCGGCGATGATCGAGATACTCGGGGCAGAAGAGCGTGGCACGCCGCTGTCGCCGGCGAAGCTGAGTGACCAGATTGGCCTCAGCTTCGGCGCCACCTCGACCCTCCTGAATCGGCTCGAAGCGGTTGGCCACGTCACCCGCAGCCGCACACAGGCAGATCGCCGAGTCGTGACACTGCACTCGACACCTGAGGTGCAACGACTCGCCGACGAATTCTTTGAGCCGCTCGGGCGGCGCCTCGGCGCGCTGCTCGTCGCGCACTCTCCTGCGTTTCTCTCCGAGTTCTCGGCGCTGCTGATGACACTGCGGGATGCCACCGACCAGTACATCTTGGAAGGCACCGATAGCTAACGGTGATTGAAACCGCCCTCGCGGCCACCGGCGGTGGGGTTGCAGTCGGGGTGACTGCGTTCGCTCTATTCGTCTTCGCGGACGGAGTGTGCGTGTGGCTGGAGAACTTCATTCAGTTGGGGTAGGGCGTGAGTGAACTCACTACTGAGGAAACGTGAGAGATCGCCGGGTCCGCTTCTCGCCTGAATTATCGCCGTCTTCGCATGCGGCGCCGGAGCTGTACTCGGCTGGACTATCGCGTTCAGCAACGCGGAACGGACCTCACCCAGCCCTGGATCAACGCGTCCGACCGGGCCGACCACGATGCCCGCGAAGCTCAGCACCGAGCCAAATGACCCTGCCCACCGATCGGGTTCATGGGATCCAACCCGGCGCTGAGTCATGAGAAGAATGTGGTGGCTTCTGCCGGCATGCCTCGACCATACTGCGGACTTCAGACAAGGCGTCTGTAAGGGGATCGGTAACCGGACACCGCTTGGTGTGGAGCCGCTCTTCAGCCTCCACGCCAAGCGCGAGGCGAACTATTGCGTGAACTCGAAGACCCACGCCAGCGTGTTCGCGAACGGTGTTCCGGCGCTCTCCGCGAAATACCCCGCGGTCACGACGAACACGGCAGGGCCCTGATCGTCGCCAAGCAGAGGCTTGAGGGGCACTGTCGCGGGGTCGTCCGCCATCGTGAGCGGGCATGGCTCTGCCGCGATGCAGTCGTGGGTAGTCTCCGGTGGAACCGACGGGTCGATGTCGAGGAGGCTGCCGGGGTGGACGCCGATCGTAAGTGCTGACGGCGCGGCGGTGTCGGCGAGTTCTATGCCAGCCTCTCCCACGTCGACGATCTTGATCCGTGGCACTTCATAAATGCTCTCCGCAGGGGCGACGTTCTCCTATTGGCCGGTTCGCCAGTCCACCATTGCTTTCGCTCTTCACTGACTTCGCCGCCATCAAGGGCGCAGAGCGTCAAGATGCGCGTATCGTGAGCCTTCGATGCTCCAGTCCGTCGATGAGACGGTCGACGAGATACGCATGAGCGCTCTCCCGTGCTGCCTCCGCGTCCGCGCGATTCCCGATGTACGCGGCCATGCTGTCTCGCATCGCAGCCACGCCCGCTCCGGCGCTGGCAGCTGTGAGCTGCTGTGCGATAGCTCGATGGCCATACGCGCCTACACTCGGTGTCTGCTCCCGGACCTGGGATTGGGCAATAGACCCGATGACGGCGGCGTAAAACATCGAGTAGGCGGTCGCCGCCTCGTCTCCAAACCCGTCTCGAGTCAGCACGAACATGCCGTCCTCGAGTAAGGGCATCATGTGGGGGAACACCGGGCCGCGCGTGACCAGCCAGTCAGCGACCCCCGGCCAATGAGCGAGCTGCCGACGTAGCGGCACGGCTAGACCGCGAACCCACTGTGACCATGAAAGGTCAACGGACGGGCTGCGAAACCCTTCTGTGATACGGGAGACCACCGCTTCGCTGATTGCTGCGCGGTCACCCACGTGGTGGAACACCACGGACGGAGACGTGTCCAGGAGCGCGGTGAGCTGCCGCAGCGACCATCCCTCGAGTCCGTACTGATGCGAAAGCACGGTTGCGGCCCGAATGATCCTGGGTGCATCCATGCCTGCACGGTAGCGACGCTTAGACATCTCACCCTTCTTAGTGATAACGTTTCTCAATAATTAGAGCGGTGATCTAACACCGGTCTACCCTTCCCATCTTTATCTCCCGAGGCTTGCATGCCAACAACTCTTCTGCACTTGGTCACGCCCGTTCGCGGGCGCCTCATTGCAGCCGTCGTCCTGGCCGCAGTAGCCTCTCTCTGCTCGCTAGTGCCGCTCGTCGCGGTGGCGTTCATCGCCCGAACTCTGCTCAGCGACGAAGGTAGCGCCCTGGGTGTGTGGGTGTGGACCGCGCTCGGTGTTGCAGGCGCCATCGCTCGCGTCGTGCTCAATGCCTGGGCGACGAGCATCTCTCATCGTGCCGACGCCGATTTTCGCGCCACCGTTCGCCGACGGGTTACTGCGCACCTGGCGCGACTTCCGCTGGGTTGGTTCAGCAGGAACGCCAGCGGGGCGGTGAAGAAGGCCGTGGGAGACGATGTGCGCCGGATGCACGTGGTGGTCGCCCACCTCGCCGCTGATGTGACTACCGCTGTGCTCACACCTGTCTGCGGACTGATCTTGCTCGGACTGTTCGACTGGCGCCTCATGCTCGCCCTCCTC
>JBIIAR010000232.1:0-4231 GCA_044239765.1 Microbacteriaceae bacterium | reverse complement strand
TGGGCTGGCGCCGTGACAATAGGGATTGTCACGGGGTTCGAGTCCCGCCCTCGCTACCGGACCAGAGATGGCTGGCGGCCGAGAGTTGGTCAGTTGCCCCAGTTCCAGAGGCGCTGCACCTCGCTATGGTCAGAGCCGTGGATCACTCTGACGCTCCGAGTCGACGCGCCGTCGCCATCATCGCCACGGCGGTCGCGGCCCTGTTCGTGCTGCTGGTGGCGGGCAGCGTCGTGCTGCAGAGCTTCGGCACGATCAACGGCGAGAACGAGGTGGCGGCCATGGGTCAGCCGATCAGTGTTCGCGTCGACAACGACCTCGACATCCGTGTGGATCTCACGGTTCGATCGCTCGAACTGCATGAGAACGCCTCGCAGCCGTCGCGGGACTACTACCTGGTGCGCTACGAGGTCTCGGGTGTCGGCGAGATCGCGCCGGTGACCGCCGACCGGGTCTGGCGCCTGGTTGATGCTGGCGGAACAGCCTACGTCGCGTCTGACTACGACCTGCCGCAGTGCCAGCGCTTCGACGGCGCCGTCGGGTGCGTTGTCGTCGCCGTTCCTGCGGGCACTGACGTGACCATGGTGCGCTACTACGGCGTGAAGACCTTCTGGTACGAGGGCAAGCCGACCCCGAGCGAGGTATGGGCCGGCTGGCGCGCCCGATAGAGTCGAGCGATGGTCAGTAAGTGGCAGGCGATCGCAGAGTGGCCCGGCCCGAGCAAGCGCGCTGCCACGATCATCCTCACCGTTCTCGTCACGCTGTTCGTCGGGGTATTTGTGGTGAGGTTCTTCTTTCCTGACTTCGGCAATGTCGAGGGCCGCCACGACGTTGTCGCGGTGGGCCAGCCGATCGAGGTGCTGGTGACGCGCGCGGGCAACGAGACCGCGACCATCACCGTGACCGCGTTGGATCTCGTGACCGATGAGCAGCGCGAGCAGTGGCGGCTGCGCCCGGCACTTGCTCCCGTTGGCCCCAATGACGAGCTCGACGACCTCGACATCTACCTCGTGCGCTTCACCGTCGGCCGTGTCGAGGGTGACCTGACCATGGTGCCCCGCGACTGGCGGCTCGCCGACGACGCCGACGAGGTCTACCCGGCTACCCTCATCAGCACGCCCGATGAGGCCGACTGCGATCAATTCGACAGTGTGGGTGACGGATGCGCTGTGGTCGCCGTGCCGCCGGGCACAGTGATCACCGAGGTGCGCTTCTACGGCGTGGCCCTTGATCGAAAGGTGCTGGTGGGCGAGAACTGGGCGGGATGGATGATCGAATGACCAACTTCATGAGCTTCGACGATGCGAAGGCGCACCTGCGCCCGATGGCCATCGGCAGTCAGCAGCTCGAGGTGCAGAAGCTGCGCATGCGCGCACTCGGCGCGCCGGCATCCGCGATCCCGGTGCCGGTCGTCGTCGCCGCCGAGATCGGAACGGTGGTGGTCGTGCAGTCGCCCGATGGAGGGTTCGCCCTTGGTCAGGCCGCGCTCGACGAGTGGGGAGTGAGCATCACCGACGTTCTCGCCGTCGCGATGACTAACGTCGAGGGCCGGTCCTGGGAGCTCGTGCCCACGGAGGACGGCGTGCTGTTCGCGCGGGAGTTCGATCTGGTGGCCGCGGCGCTTCGCCGTCCTGAGGTGCTCGACCTGCTCGAGCTAGAGGGCGACCCGGTCGTGCTCATGCCGAGCGCGCACGAGATGCTGGTCTTCGGCTCGACGTCGACGGCGCAGCAGGTCGCCGCCATGAAGACCGCCATCGACATGCTCTACGCGACGACGACCCTGTGCTCTGTCGTCCCACTGGTGCGCCGCAACGGGCAGTGGCAGGTGTTCGAGTGGCCCGCTGAGGTGCGCCCCGCGGCCGCCAATCTCATGCGGCACTGGAAGCAGGCGATCTACACAACGCAGTACCCGATTCTGCGGGACTACATGGCGGCACAGAAGTCCTCGCTGGCGGTCGGGGAGATCGGCATCGCCAAGGGCGCCGACGGTTCGCTCTTTCTCATGTCCATCGTCAACGAGGCCACACCGGTCGCCCTGCCCGAGACGGAGTGGGTCGCGCTCACCCCGCTGTCGTCCCCGCCGCTCACCGTCTCGTGGGCCGATTTCGTCACGATCGCCGGCGACCGGCTCAAGCCGGTCGGGGTGACACCGCAACGCCACTACCTGACGTCGTTCCCGACGGCGCAGGAACTGGCGCCCTACCTTCCCCGGTAGCCTCGCGTCATGAGAACCATCGGCCTGCTCGGCGGCATGAGCTGGGAGAGCACCGCGGAGTACTACCGGCTCGCGAACGAGCTGGTGCGCGAGCGGCTCGGCGGGCTGCACTCGGCGGACTGCGTCATCCGCTCTGTCGACTTCGCGGTCATCGAGCAGCTGCAGGCCGCGGGGGAGTGGGAGGCCGCGGGGCGACTGCTGGCCTCCGAGGCGCGGGCGCTCGAGGCCGCCGGCGCCGAGCTCATCGTGCTGTGCACGAACACGATGCACAAGGTTGCGGGCGCGATTGAGGATGCCGTCTCTGTGCCGTTTCTGCACATCGCAGAGACGACGGCATCCGCGATTCTGTCTGAGGGTCTGGCCACGGTCGGCCTGCTGGCGACGCGGTTCACCATGGAAGAGAGCTTCTACACCGACCGGCTCGCCGCCCGCGGCATCACGGCCGTCGTTCCCAACGAAGCGGACCGCGAGATCGTTCACCGCGTCATCTACGACGAGCTGTGCCTCGGCATCATTCGCGACGAATCTCGCGCGCAGTACCAGCGCATCATGGCCGAGCTCGTCGACCACGGCGTGCAGGGAATGATCTACGGCTGCACCGAGATCGAGCTGCTTGTCGGTGCGGGCGACACCACGGTGGCGGTGTTCCCCACAACGCGCCTGCACATCGAGGCAGCCGTGTCGCTGTCGCTCAGTTGAGACCGGTTAGCCTGTTCTGATGGAGACGCCTTCCCTCGGTCGGGTCCGGGTTCGCCGCGAGAACGGCTGGCGCATCGAACGCTACCCGCAGACAGTGGACGCGCTCGACGCCGACAGCGTCGAGGCCAGGCAGGTCACCCTCAAGCACGCGCTCGACATCGCGATTCGCGATGGCTTGGATGCCGTCACCCTCGACTCGGTGCGGGCGTCCACGGATCTCTCCGAGGTTGCCTTCCCGTATCACGAGCGCGAGGAGCTCATGCTGGCGCTCCTCGACGTGGTGCTGGCAAGAACCCTCAACGCGGAGCGCGAGATCGCGGCCGGGCGCCGTGAGCGGCTCGAGCTCGGCGACATGCTCAGCGCAGAGATGGAAGGCCTGCGTCGCCAGGCTCCGCTCGTCGAGCTGATCTTCACCTTCTACTTCTCTCGGGCCGACCAGCTGTACCGCAGTCGTATCGGTGAGGCGCTCAGCACCTATCGCCGCGCGTTCGAGTCCGCGCTGTCGGATGTGGAGCTGCGTCGCGGTATGACGGCGTCCGCCGTCTCATCCATCGTCATTGCGTTTCTGCAGGGCGCCGCGGTGCAGATCATCCGCGACCCCGCGAACTTCGTACCCGATGAGGCACTGGCAGCGGTTCGCGAGTTGCTGCCGGGCGCGGGCGGCGAGCGCTAGTCGTTCTCGAAGGCGGCCTGGGCATCCCACAGAGTGGGGAAGGTGCCGAGCGGGATGGCGTTGCGGCCGTTGGCGATGAACCCACCTGCCCACCGCTCTTCGATCACGCCAGCGAGGCGGCCCTCGAAGCGGCCAACCCAGAAGCCTTCGCGCACGGTGGTCCAGTGCATGGTTCCCGGGTAGTTCGTGGTGAACGGGGTGCGGGGGGCAGGCAGTTCATAGGTGTACGGCAACGCAGCCCCCTTTCGCGTGTTTCTTGCATCGGATGTCCCGCGTCGCGGGTGCAAAGAGAACCATCCGCGATTCAACTCGCAGGATTGAATCGATGCAAGCCTCGACACGGCATTTGCCCCCGAACTGGGTGGGAGTGGGCGACCAAACCCTCAATCGGACCCTGAAACTTTGTGTCAGGATCCAAAGATCTGTTCAGCCGGACCATTGGAATCTTCGCGGTCGCTGAACTCGACTGTGGACCGCTATCCGCCGAAACGTCCAAACCGCTGTTCAGCAGACCCCGAAAGGGAGGAGGCGGTCTTTCGGCGCAGTGGTGGTGCGTCCAGTGGGCGTACCCCCTGTTCGAGCGTCGGCACTTATGCCGACTACGCTAGACGAGTTTGTGTCAATACTCTGAGGCTCGGCAGCCTCGA
>JBIIAR010000231.1:0-4250 GCA_044239765.1 Microbacteriaceae bacterium | reverse complement strand
ATGGTTACAACGGCCATGGCCGGATCTCTTTTCTGGCAGGCTTTCGCCCACCCTCAGTTGTTTCTCGCGACCGATTGGCGCGAAACCTGGTGCCCAGCAGACATCCGCTCATTGCTGAGACTGGAGGATGGCTGCGTATCGTAGGCACGCGTAGTCACCCCGACATGCGGAGTGCAGCCAAAATCATAGCATTTCTGCACAGTCTCGGGTTGTGCACCGATCCCGCAGTGCGGGCCGGGCTCGTCGAGACCCCGCTCACACTGAATCGGTGAAGCTGCTCCTCATTCTCCTCCTGCTTGCACCGGCCGCACCGAACACGCAATGGCAGTGGCCCGTCGACCCGCCGCGCGTGATCGCTCGCGCCTATCTCGCCCCCGCCACACCGTACGGACCGGGACACCGCGGCATCGACATCGAAACCGCATCCGCCGCCGTATACGCGCCCGCCGACGGGGTCGTGCACTTCGCCGGGGTCGTGGTCGATCGCCCGGTGCTGTCGCTGGCTCACGCCGGATCGGTGCTGTCGTCGTTCGAGCCGGTGGCCACCACTCTCGTCGAGGGCGATGTCGTGCACCGCGGCGACCTGATCGGCACCCTCGAGGGCAGTCACTGCCCCGTCGTAACCTGCCTGCATCTCGGGGTGCGGGTCGGCGGTGAGTACGTCTCGCCGCTGCTGTTTCTCGGCGGGGTGCAGAGGTCGGTATTGCTGCCGACGGTTACGCGCGGGGGTGCGCCAGCGCGTACGACTGCTTCAGCCGCTCGGTCGACACGTGGGTGTAGATCTGGGTCGTGCCGAGGCTCGCGTGCCCGAGCAACTCCTGCACCGCGCGCAGATCTGCACCGCCGTCGAGCAGGTGGGTGGCCGCCGTGTGCCGCAGCGCGTGCGGGCCCGCCGGGCCCGAGCCGGGCAGCTCGATGAGGATGCTCGCGACGACGTCGTACACCGAGCGGGTGTTGACGCGGGAGCCGCGGCTGTTGAGAAACAGCGCGGGGTCGGCAGAGGCCGGCCGGGCGTCGAGCCAGGCCACCACAGCCCTGCGCGCCGGCACCCCGAAGGGCACGACCCGCTGCTTCGATCCCTTGCCGGTGACCAGCACGGTCTGGCGGTCGAGGTCGACGGCGCCGAGGTCGAGGCCGACGACCTCGCTCACGCGCAGTGCCGCCCCGTAGAGCAGCTCGATGATCGCGAGGTTGCGGATCGCCCGCGGCTCCCCGGTCGCGGCCAGCGCCTCGAGGTTCGCGAAGATGCCATCCATCTGGTCCCGACTGAGCACCCGCGGCAGGTGCTGGTCGGGTTTCGGCGACTTGAGCCGCACTGCGGGGTCGGCGGCCACCCGCCCGGTGCGGGCGAGCCATACGCCGAAGGCCCGCGCGGCCGCCGACCGCCGCGCGATCGTCGACTTGGCCAGGCCCTGCTCTGAGGACGCCCACAGCCAGTCCCGCAGCAGCTCGAGGTCGAGAGGCCGCTCGCCGGCGAACTGCACCAGAGCGCTCAGGTCAGAGCGGTAGGAGCGCACCGTGTTCTCGCTGAAGCCCCGCTCGCCACCGAGGTGGCGGGCGAAGTCGTCAACGAGGGACTGCATTCCTTAAGAGTGCACCTTGCTCGGCCACCAGAAGCGCTCCCCCGCCAGGAAGGCGAGAGCCGGCACGAGCACCGTGCGCACGAGCAGCGTGTCAAGCAGCACGCCGATGCAGACGATGATGCCGATCTGCGTGAGGGTGATGAGCGGCAGAACACCGAGCACCGCGAACACGGCCGCGAGCAGGATGCCCGCGCTGGTGATCACTCCGCCGGTCGCCGACAGTGCGCGGATCATGCCGTCGCGGGTGCCGTGCTTGACGGCCTCCTCCCGCGCACGCGTGACGAGGAAGATGTTGTAGTCCACACCGAGCGCGACGAGGAAGAGGAAGCTGAACAGCACCACATTGGTGTCGACCGCGGGAAACCCGAAGACACTCTGGAACAGCAGCCAGCTGAGTCCGAGGCTTGCGAAGAACGATGCAACCACGGTGAGCAGCAGCAGCACCGGCGCGACCAGGGCACGCAACAGCAGCACGAGCACGAGGAACACGAGCCCGAGAATGAGCGGGATCACGAGATCCTGATCGGCCGTCTGGGCCCGGTTCACGTCGAGCGTCTGAGCGTCGAGGCCGCCGACCAACGCGCCATCGATGTCGCGCAGTTTCTCGACGGTGGCGAAGGCCTCCGGGGTCTCGGCTGCGGCATCGAGAACGACGCGCAGCTCGACGATGTCGCTCGTGCTCTCGCCCTCGGTCACCGAGGTCACACCGTCGACCTTCTCTGCCTCCGCGATGACGCGGACCGCGTCTGCAGGCTCCGCCATGACGATGGCCGGGGATCCGCTGCCAGCAGGGAAGGCATCCGCGATGATCTCCTGGCCGGTGACGGCCTCGGGGGTCGAGGTGAATTTCTCGGTCTGCGAGAGTCCGATCTGCAGCTGGGTGACGCCGATCGCGAGTCCACCGAGCAGCAGTGCGCCGGCGATGACAACCACGAGCGGGCGGCGCGAGACACCGGTGCCGAGCTTCGACCACAGACCGCGGTGCGACGGGTTCTCGGTGCCGAACTTCGGCACGTAGGGCCAGAACAGGCGGCGGCCGAACAGCACGAGCGCAGCGGGCAGCACGACGAGGGCGAAGATCATGGCGACGACGATGCCGACGGCGCAGGCGATGCCGAGCGCGCGGTTGCCGGTCAGCTGCGCGAAGACCAGTGTGAGCAGGCTGAGCGTGACGGTGCTGCCGCTGGCGATGATCGCCGGCCCAGCGCCGCGCAGCGCCTTCGCCATCGCGACGCGACGGTCCTCGTTCTCGCGCAGCTCGTCGCGGTAGCGGGCAATGAGCAGCAGCGCGTAGTTCGTTCCGGCGCCGAAGACGAGCACAGAGAGGATGCCCGTGACGCTGGCATCGAGGGCGATCCCCGCTGCCGCGGCGACACGGCCGGCAACCACGCCGGCGAGTCCGTCTGCGAGGCCGACGACCGCCAGCGGCACGAGCCACAGCCACGGGCTGCGGTAGGTGATGAGCAGCAGCACCGCGACCACGATGACGGTGACGAGCAGCAGGGTGAAGTCAGCGCCCTTGAAGACGGCGGCGATGTCGACCGCGAAGCCCTCGGGGCCGGTGAGCAGCGCCTCGAGGCCGTCGGGCAGGTTCTCGTTGGCGGCGGAACGAATCTCGGCCGCGCGGTCCGCCTGCTCTGCGACGTCGTCGATGACGTCGAGTGGCAGCGCGAGAAGCGCGGTGGTGCCGTCGTCGCTGACCGCGGCCGGCGGAATGAAGTCGGCAGAGCTGAAGTCGGCGAGCGCCGTGCCCACCTCGGCGATCGCTGCCTGGTCGGCGTCGGTCAGCTTCTCGCCGTCGCGGCTGAAGACGAGCAGGGCGCTCGTCGAGTCGGAGCCGGGCAGCTTGTCTTGCAGAGCGGCGACCTGTGCGGACTCCGCGGAGTCGGGCAGGCCGACCCCCGGCGCGGTCTCTGACTCGGAGCCCGAGCCGAGGCCGAAGACGGCTCCCGCGGCGAGAAGCATGCCGACGAGCACGATCCACGAGGTTCGACGACCAGTGATGACAATGACGATGCGCTGCATTAGTTAGATCCTCTTATTATTAGAACAACTGAACAATAGCGCTAAACTCAAGACATGCAAACCGGACCACAGCGCGGATCGGTCTCGGTCAACGAGATCACCGAGCTGCTGCGCGACATGCGCGAGGTCACCAGCGAGTTCGAGGCGCGACTCGGCCAGCAGCTGACCGTCAACCCGACCGACCTGCAGGCTATGGAGCACCTCATTCAGGAGGGGCCGCTCACCCCCACCGAGCTCGCGCGCCGGGTCGGCGTCACCACGGCGGCCATGACCACCTCGATCGACCGTCTGACCGCGGTGGGCCATGTGACGCGATCGCCGAATCCGGCCGACCGACGCGGGGTGCTTGTCGTGCCGGCCCCCGCATCCGTCGGAAAGGCCATGGGAATGCTGCTGCCGATGATCATGGGAATCGACCGCGTGCTCGACGGCTATGACGAGGCGCAGCGCGAGGTCATCGCGTCATACCTGCGGCAGGTCGTCGAGGTCTATCGCAGCCACCTGCCGGGCGACTAGCTGCCCTGCGCGGTGTTGAAGGGCGAGGTCTTGCTCGAGAACATCTCGAGGCGCTCCTCTGGCGTCATCGCGACGATCTGCGGCGCATAGGAGGTCGCGAATCCACTGATCTCGGTGTCGTCGCCG
>JBIIAR010000229.1:0-4276 GCA_044239765.1 Microbacteriaceae bacterium | reverse complement strand
ACGGAGTGGAGCGAGCGGGCGAAGTTCATCGGCAAGGCCGTGGCTTACATCGCGATCGGGGTTATCGCGGCGACCGTCGCACTGGGCGGGTCTACCGGCGGTGGCGAGCAGAGCCTCAGCGCCCAGCTGCTGGCGCTGCCGGTCGGTGTCGTGCTGCTGATGGTCGTTGCGCTCGGCGTGGCCGCGATCGGCGTCTACCTCGCGGTTAAGGGCGTGCGGCGAGAGTTTCTCGACGACCTGCAGCGCACGAGCAGCGCTGTGGTGATCGTGACCGGCACGGCCGGCTACGTCGCGAAGGGCATCGCCCTTGTCGTCGTCGCCGGCTTTCTCGCGTTCGCTGCGATCACCCACGATGCCGCACAGGCCACCGGCCTCGACGGCGCCCTGACCTCGCTGACGACGCTTCCCTTCGGCCAGCTGCTGCTCGCTGTTGTCTCCCTCGGGCTTGTGTTGTTCGGCGTCTACTGCTTCATGCGCGCGCGTCTCGCGCGACTCTGACCAGCCGCCCCAGCTCGCGAATCGCTAGGAACGCACCGGCGGCGGCAATGACGAACGCCCAGTCGATGAGCTGCAGCGGTGCGGTGCCGAAGAAGCCCGACACCAGCGGCAGGTAGACGATTGCGAGCATCACAGCGACACCGACCGCCAGAGCCAGCCAGAAGAGGCGGTTCGAGAGCTGGTAGCGCGAGAAGAAGCCGTGCACACTGCGGCGCTGAATGATGCTGACGAACTGGCTGACCATGATCGTCACGTAGCTGATCGTCATGGCCTGTGCGATCAGGGCGGTGGGCAGCCCGTCGGCGGTTGGGTCGACGCCGGCGCGCTGGTAGACGAGCAGGTAGTTGGCGATGGCGAAGCTGCCGATCAGCAGCCCGCACCAGAGGATGTCGAGAATCGACCGGCCGTTGAGAATGCGCGTCTTCGGATCGCGCGGGCGCTCGGTCATCGTCTCGCCCTCTTCGCGATCCCGGCCGAGGGCGGCAATGGGAAAGATCTCGCCGAGCAGGTCGATGGCGAGAATCTGCAGCACGTTGAGCGCCAGCGGCAGGCCGAAGAGCGAGGTGAGGGCGAGGCTCACCGAGTTGACCACGAGCTCTGCGGCATTCGAGGTGAGGCAGCTGAGCACGCCCTTGCGAATGTTCGCGTAGATGGTGCGGCCCTGGCGCACCGCTGCGACGAGGGTGGCGAAGCTGTCGTCGAGCAGTACGATCTCGGCTGCCTGCTTGGCCACATCGGTGCCCGAGAGCCCCATGGCCACGCCGATGTTTGCGTGCCGCAGCGCGGGGGCGTCGTTGATGCCGTCCCCGGTCACCGCGACGACCTGACCGGACTCCTTGACGAGGCGAACGATGCGCACCTTGTCTTCGGGGGTGACCCGGCTGAAGATGGTGCCGCCGCGCACGGCGTGCGCGAGCACCTCGGCGTCGCTGAGCTGCGCGAGCTCAACGCCGGTCACCGTGACGAGGTCGGTGAGGCCCGCCTGCCGGGCGATGGCCTCGGCGGTGCGCGAGTAGTCCCCGGTGACGATGTTGACCTTCACCCCGGCGGCGAGCACCGTCGCCATGGCGGCGGGCACCGCCGACCGCAGCGGGTCGACCATCGAGATGAGGCCCAGCAGGGTCAGCTTCTGCTCGATCACGGAGGGGTCGGTGCTTGCGGCGTCGTCGGCCGACAGGGTGCGCGTGGCGAAGGCCAGGTTGCGCAGGGCGCGACCGGCTTTCTCGGTGTGGAGGGCCAGCATCCGTTCGCGGTCGTCGTCGGTGATCGGGCGAACGGTGGTTCCGTCGTCGATGAGGGTGGCGCGGCTGATCACGCTCTCGGGGGCGCCCTTGACGTAGGCGGTGAGCGTGCCATCGGCCGAGCGGCGAATCGACGTCATCAGCTTGCGGGTCGAGTCGAAGGGCAGCTCGTTCACCTCGGTGTTCGCTGCCCACAGCGCGTCGGTGTCGAGTGCGGCCTTGCGGGCGACGACGAGCAGGGCCGCCTCGGTCGGGTCACCGA
Organism: Microbacteriaceae bacterium; assembly: GCA_044239765.1. Lineage (GTDB taxonomy): Bacteria > Actinomycetota > Actinomycetes > Actinomycetales > Microbacteriaceae > Conyzicola. The sequence continues at coordinate 2,275 of JBIIAR010000229.1, read as the reverse complement.
GCACGTGCCACTCGGGGTGCTGGTCGTCGGGGGCGAGCAGGCGCGCGTTGCTGGCCATCACACCGACGGTCAGAAAGGCGAGCACCCGATCGCCCACAGCGTCGACACCGCCCTCGGGGGCATACCCGATGCCGGTCACCGCATGGGCGCTGCTGCCCACGACGAGCTCGGTCACCGTCATCTCGTTCTTGGTCAGCGTGCCCGTCTTGTCGGTGCAGATGACGTGGGTGGCTCCGAGCGTCTCGACCGAGCTGAGCTTCTTCACGAGAGCGTTCTGCTTCGCGAGGGTGCCGGCGGCCGCGGCGAGAGCCGTGTTGACCTCGGCGGGCAGCCCCTGGGGTATGAGGGCAGAGGCGAAGCCGACCGCGAACAGCAGTGCCTCCTTGAAGGGCAGGTCGGACTGCACGGCGATTATGAGCACCACCACCGACAGCACCGCGACGCCATAGGTGACGTAGCGCGAGATGTGCGCCATCTCGAGCTGCAGGGGGCTGCGGGTCTGCGGTGCCGACTGGCTGAGGCGGGCGATACGGCCGAGCTCAGTCTGCATTCCGGTGGCGATCACGACACCCGTCGCCTCGCCGGTGGCCACCGTCGTGCCCGCGTAGGCCATGTTGTGGCGCTCGGCGAGGGGCAGCTCACCGGTCAGCGGCCTCGAGAATTTTCGGGTTGGATCGCTCTCGCCCGTCAGGGCGAAATCATTCGTCGCGAAGGCGACAGCCTCGATCAGCCGCACATCGGCCGCGACCGATGAGCCTTCGCTGAGGCGCACCACGTCACCGACGACGAGATCACGCGAGTCGCCGCTGCCGAGGGCGCCGTGCCGGTAGACCTCGCTGACCGGGTCGACCAGGCGCTCGAGTGCCTCCATCGTCTTCTCGGCGCGGTACTCCTGCACGAAGCCGATGATGGTGTTGAAGAGCACGAGCACGACGAGAACGGCCGCGGTTCCGAGATCGCCGAGTGCGGCGGTGATCGCGGCGCTCGCGAGAAGCAGCACGATCATCCAGTCTTTGAACTGGCGAAGGTAGCGGCGCAGGGGCGAGTCCTTCGTCAGCTCGACGATGACGTTGCTGCCGTGCTGCTCGCGGTGCGCGAGCACCTGCGCGTCGGTGAGCCCCGTCGGCGAGGAGTCGACCTCGGCGAGCACCTCGGTGGCCGTCTGGCGGTAGGAGTCGGTCAGGGTAGGCGCCATGGCGTCAGCCTAGGTTTGCCGATGACTTCCGATGGGGCCGAAGGTCCCGGCGCTGGCGATACTCCAGCGACAGGAGTATGGTCGACGCCATGGCAACCGACATGCGTGAACCCACATTCTGGGTGCTGACCGTGCTCGCCGCGGGGCGTCGCCACGGCTACGCGCTCATTCAGGAGGCCCGTGAGCTCAGCGACGGGCGAGTCGACCTCAAGGTCGCGACGCTCTATGCCGCGCTCGAGCGACTCGGCGAGCAGGGGCTCGTCGCGGTCGACGGCGACGAGGTCGTCGACGGTCGCGTGCGCCGCTACTTTCGGCTCACGGAGGCGGGGGCCGCCGCACTGGCCGAGCAGGTCACCCGGCTCGAGGCGAACGCGCGGCAGGCCCGCGCGCGACTCGTGACTCGCCCGACGGCGGAGATCGCATGAGCGCCCTCGAGCGCCAGTACCGCCGACTGCTGCGCTGGTACCCCAGGCAGTGGCGCGCACGCAACGAGGACGCCGTCACGGAGCACTGCTCGATGAAGCAGAGAACGAGGGACGCACGACGCCCGACTTCGACGACCGCGCCAGCCTGGTGCTCGGCGGCCTGCACGAGCGATTTCTGCGAGCCGGTCGGCCCTCGATCGTCAGCGCCGCCGGGTTGGCCGTCGCCGTCGCCTTCTCGATCTGGTACCTCGCCGTCATCTCGTGGTCAGCGACAGCCGGCTCGTTCAGCAACCCGGCTGTGCTCACGGCAGCGGTGTTCGCTGTCGCTCTCGCGCTGGCCCTCGCGCGACGGCCCCAGGCCGCGCGCATCGCCTCCGCGGTGGCGGCCGTCAGCGCGCTCACCATGTTCGCGCTGGCTCTCACGCACGGCTGGCTCGGCCCCGGGCCGATACCCACGACCGTCTTTGTCGGCCTCGGGCTGATGGGCGCGATCGGCGGTGACCGCAGGCGCGAGGTCGCGCTGCTGCCCGTTGCGATTGCGCTGGCCGGGCTCAGCGTCGCGGGTTTTCAGATCGCCGCTCAGACGTATCCGCTGCTCGTCATTCCACAGTTCTGGATCGCGATGCTCGTTGGCATCGCCGCGGGCGCAGCTGCT
>JBIIAR010000070.1:0-9069 GCA_044239765.1 Microbacteriaceae bacterium | reverse complement strand
TGGTGCGCGCCTCTGTTGCTGGGAGGTCACGAACCAATAACATGAGCCGCGCACCTTTGCAGCGCACATCAAACTCATAGGAGAAACACAATGGACGACTACTCGGTCTCGTACTCAGCCGACATGAGCAACAACCCGGTTTTCTGGATCATCTACGCGGTCGTCGTCGTAGTTGCGATCATCGCCCTCTGGCGCGTGTTCACCAAGGCCGGCCGCCCCGGATGGGCCGCGATCGTTCCGATCTACAACATCTACACGCTGGTGAAGGTGTCGGGTAACTCGGGCTGGTTCACGCTGCTGTACTTCATCCCGATCGTCAACGTCATCATCTCGGTGGTCGTCGCGCTCGGTGTTGCGAAGAACTTCGGCAAGTCCGGCGTCTTCGGCTTCATCGGCCTGTGGCTGTTCAGCCTCATCGGCTACCTGATCATCGGCTTCGGCTCGGCTCAGTACGTCGGCGAGAAGCCCACCGCATAACTTTCTCTACGGCTGCGGCGCACTCCTTCGGGGGTGCGCCGCAGCCGTGTCTCAGCGGGTCGAGCTCGTCGAGACCGGGAATGCGTGTCACCGCTATTTGCTTGACTAACAGCAATGACTACGAACCTCGGCCTGCGCTCAGAGCGCGGCCCCATTCTTCTTGCCCTGATGGTCACCACGGGCCTCATCGCCATCGACGCGACGATTCTCGCGACCGCCGTGCCGACAATCACGAAGGACCTCGGCGACTTCGCCCTGTTTCCGTGGCTGTTCTCGATCTACCTGCTGGCCCAGGCGGTATCGGTGCCGATCTATTCGAAGCTGTCGGATGTCGTGGGGCGTAAGCCCATCATCCTCATCGGAATAGGCTTGTTTCTTCTCGGCTCCGTGCTGTGCGGTCTGGCGATGAGCATGCCTGCGCTGATCGCTTTTCGCGCCATTCAGGGTCTGGGCGCCGGCGCCGTGCAGCCGATGGGCATCACCATCGCGGGCGACATCTACACGATCGCGGAGCGCGCGAAGACGCAGGGCTACCTTGCGAGCGTGTGGGGCATCTCGTCGGTCGTCGGTCCGTCGCTGGGCGGCATCTTCAGCGCACTCGATGCGTGGCGGTTGATCTTCTTCGTCAACGTGCCGCTGGGGGCGCTGGCGGCGTTTCTCATCATCCGCAACTTTCACGAGGTGGTCGAGAAGCGGCAGCACAAGGTGGACTACCTCGGTGCCGTGCTGCTGACCGCGTCGCTGTCGCTGATCATTCTGGCGCTGCTCGAGGGCGGCCAGGCGTGGGCGTGGAACTCGTGGCAGAGCATCGGCGCCTTCACGCTCGGCGCAGTTCTGCTGTTTTTGTTTACGCTGGCGGAGCGCCGCGCAGCCGAGCCAATTCTGCCCCTCTGGGTCTTCTCCCGAAGGCTGCTGCTCACGACTTCGCTCATCGGGCTCGGTGTGGGTGCCGTGCTCATCGGGCTCACGTCGTACGTGCCGACCTACCTCGAGGGTTCCCTTCAGGTGTCGCCACTACTCGCGGGTCTTGCGCTCGCCGCGCTCACTCTCGGGTGGCCGCTCGCTGCGGGCTTCAGCGGTCGCCTCTACCTGCGCTGGGGCTTCAAGACCACGATCCTCTTCGGCATGGTCTTTGTGCTGCTCGGCGGAGCGTCGATCGCGGCGTTCTCGTCGACGCCGAACGTCGTGCTGGTCGCCGCCTCGTGCTTCGTCATCGGACTTGGCATGGGCCTCGTCGCGACTCCCTCGGTGATCGCGGCCCAGGCCTCGGTCGCCTGGAACGAGCGCGGCGTCGTCACCGGAACAGGCCAGTTCGCCCGCTCGATTGGATCCGCCGTCGGCGTGGCAATCTTCGGCGCGATCGCAAACAGCATCTTCGGCCCCGCGCCGGTGTCGGTCTCATCGCTGGTTGATGGATCGGGCGCGGTGTTCTTGGCCGTGGTGGTGGCGGGCGTGGTGATGTTGGTGGCGGCGTTGAGTATGCCGCGGACGCCGGTTGCGAAGGCTGAGTCGGGCGTGGTGGCTGAGCCTGCCTAAGTTGAGTCCCGCTCATGGCGGTGGACGACCCGGCGTGGATCACGTGAATGTCAGCTGGTCGGGGTTGAATTGATGAAGGTAAGTTTTTGACTACACGCGCCAACTGAACCACGACGAATGCGCACACAATCGATGAAGCCCAGAGGGAAAAGATGTCTATAGGCCGTTCGATGATCGATCTGTTCTCGGGCGCAGGCGGGTTGTCTCGTGGGCTCGAAAGTGCCGGCTTCAATAGCATTTACGCCAACGAGATCGTCGAACAATACGCTCGCACGTACGCGGCGAATCATCCTGAAACTTGGGTTGACTCACGAGATATACGCCTAGTAGACCCAAACGTGATCCGCGCCAAGCTCGGGATGAAGAAGCGTGAACTTGGCTTGCTTGCGGGTGGCCCTCCGTGCCAGGGGTTCAGTGTGAACGCACCGATTCGTAGGTCCGATGACAAGCGGAATCATCTATTTCTCGAGTATTTGAAGTTTGTCGAGGCTTTCGAGCCTGACGCAGTTCTCATCGAAAACGTTCCAGGGCTCGTGAGCTTCGAGGGCGGAGCCACTCTGGAAGCCATACTGACTTCATTGGTGGCCCTTGGTTACGCCCCTGACGTGCAAATTCTCTACGCCCCGCACTACGGAGTTCCTCAAACTCGATGGCGCACCATAATCCTTGCGGTTCGAAACGATCTAGCAGGCGACCAGGACTTGTTTCCAGTTCCACAGCATTCAGCCCCAAAGCGCGTCAACTTTACGTCATCGCACCGGGACCGCAGCTTGGTCAGCTTGGTGGAGAATCTGAACCTTCCCGGACACACGACGATCGAGGAAGCGCTCAGCGACCTCCCTCCGCTTGCTGTCGGTGAATCCGTCCCGGACGGAACGGCCTACGCGACGGAGCCGGCAAATCAGTATCAGGCTATTTTGCGAAGTGGATCAGATGGCGTCTACAACCATCGGGCCGCGAATCTCGGTCACATGAACAGGCTGCGGTTGTCCCATATCCCCCCAGGAGGAAACTGGACGGATATTCCGTTTGAACTGTTGCCCGAGGGAATGAAGAGGGCCAACAGAGGCGATCACACCAAGCGGTATGGGCGCACACTCCCGAGCGGACTTTCCTCGACCATATTGACGAAATGTGACCCGCATTGGGGTGCTTACTTTCACTACTCGCAGGAGCGCACGTTTACTGTTCGCGAGGCCGCCAGGATTCAGTCATTTCCTGATGACTATCGCTTCACTGGATCGCTGTCAGACCAGTTCGCGCAAGTCGGTAACGCAGTACCCCCCTTACTGGCTGCTGCCATTGGAGAGACGCTAATCGCTAGGCTCTCGAACGAGCACGAAGTCTCTAGTTCAGTGCGACTGGTGGGGTAACACAAGGAATCGAGTGAACCGTGGCGTCGACCGTGTTTGAGTTTTTTGGGCGGCCTGCGACCGATACTTCGCAGCATGCCCGAGATCTCGCAGAAGCAAAACATTGCCCGTTCATTGGTGAGCGTTGCGAGAAGACACTTAGCGACGGCAAAGTTGCGGGTGTCTGCTCGATCAAACCAGTAACTAGTGGACCCGTCATCTGCTGTCCTATTCGTCTTTACGGTGACGGATACAAGATTCTTCGCGACGTAAGTGCCATTGCATTTGAGCCCGGTCTGAAGCTTGTCCCGGGGCGAGAAGCCCGAAGCGTGGCGAGAGCCACGGGTGAGGCAGTCGTTGGGGTGTTCGGACGACGTTGGGGTGGTGAGCTCCCTCTTCCGAGAAAGAAGGGAGGCGGCAGCTACTTTATTGACTGGATTCTTGCTCGAATTGAAGCCAACGGCGAGCTCACAGAGTTCACCGCGGTGGAGGTTCAAACCATCGATACGACTGGGAACTACCGAAACGGCATTCTTGCGCTTGAAGATGCAGTTCGCTCAGTAGTTAAGACCACGGCTGGACTCAATTGGGAGAACGTCAGTAAGAGAATCATTCCGCAGCTCATCTACAAAGCTCAGGTGCTCCAGCGCGAAACCAAGGTGAACAGGGGATTGTTTTTCGTGTGTCCCGCGCCAGTTTTCAACAAGATCGAAGAGCGTCTAGGTGGCATCGACGCGCTTCCCGTTTACCCGATGAAGGGTGGAACGATAACGTTCCTGTCCTATGACTACGCTCGTATCCAGGGGCAACCTCTAGCCACTGAGGGTGAGCTGCCGATCGAGCAGACACGCTCACACACGACATCAGTGGATCGCTTCCAGTTTGCGTTCAATAACGTGGCGCTCTCTCAGGGCGATGCTTACGGGGATGCAATAGAGAAGGTGCTCGGACCTTAACGGAGTCCCTAGCAGTTGCCCCAGATGCCACGCCCAGCATCCTGAGCCGCGTCTTCGGCCGCCTCAACCTCAGCCTCGTAGAGCCGGTTGCCGCCGATGAACACCGCCTCCGCGTATCCCTGCTCGACGAGGTCGAGGTTCACCAGGGTGCCGGTTGCGGTCCAGATGAAGAGAAGCGAGCGTCCGTATTGGTCGGTGGGTTGCGCATCCGCCAGCATGTAGACGGTTGAGCCCTCGGGCAGCAGCGCTCGCAGGTAGTCGCGGGACTCGTTGCCAAGGCACTCGAGGTTGTCTCCGACCTCGGGGGTGTCGACGGCGAGCAGGCGCACCTTCGTTCCGTCGGTGAGAAAGAGGGTGTCGCCGTCGTGCACGTAGTCGATGGTGGCGGGTTGGGCGTCGGCGGGCATGTCGATCGCGACGGTGGTTTCGACAGGCTCAACCACCGATGGGGCGCTGAGGTCGGGCAGCTCGTCGGGGGCGGCCCACCAGACGAGCGCCGCGATCACGAGCACGGCGATGATGATCGGAATTGCCCTGCGCATGATGTCAGGGTAGCGGCGTAGCGTGAGGCGCGTGCCGTACGAGTCGTGGGCGTCGAGCGAGAACATCCGCAAGACGATGCTGGGCAACAAGCGGCGCGACACGAAGCCGGAGCTCGCCGTGCGTCGAATGCTGCACGCGCGCGGGCTGCGCTACCGGGTCGACCTCGCTCCGCTCAAGGGATACAGAAGGCGGGCGGATGTCGTCTTCACCCGCCGCCGCATCGCCATCTTCATAGACGGCTGCTTCTGGCACGGCTGCCCCCTGCACTACCGCGTGCCCGGCACCAACGCCGGCTACTGGGAGCCGAAGATCGCACGCAACATCGAGCGGGATGCCGAGACGACGGTCGCGCTGGTCGCGGCGGGGTGGACGGTGCTGCGGTATTGGGAGCATGTGCCCGCGGCGGAGATTGTGGAGGACATCGTGGGGGCAGTGCGTCCTCCTGATGGTTAGTGCCGCGGGGCGAGTCTTTCGGTCGGTGGCTCGAGTGTCACAGGACGGTTCTTCTCCATCCAGAGCTGGTGGTCGCGCAGGCCGCGGGCAACGGCAACGCGGATGATCCCGTAGAGCAGAAGCAGCGTGACAGCGCCGATCATCACGGGGATGAACAACGCACCGAAAGCGGTGAGGCCGAGAAAGCTGGTGTCTGAGTCCATGCAGTGAGCATCCCACCCCGGGGCATACGCTGACCACATGACCGCGCGATTCGAAGAGTTGGACTTTGTCGAGACGGCGATGGGCGATCTGACGCTCTGGCGGCGGTCGTTCAACGGCACTGACGTCTTCGAGGTGAAGCTCGGCGACGAGTACCTCATGTCGTCGCTGTTCGTGGTCGCCGAGGAGGAGCTTTCGCACCTCGGCCTCGCCGCCCACGCCGGCGACCAGCTTGACGTCATGGTCGGCGGGCTCGGCCTCGGCTACACGGCCGTGGCGGCGCTGGCCGATGCGCGCGTGCACACCCTCGCCGTGGTTGAGACCATGCCCGCTGTCATCGACTGGCATGAGCGCAAGCTGCTGCCGGTGTCCGCCTCGCTTGTTGACGACCCGCGCACGCGGCTGGTTCTGCAGGACTTCTTCGCCCTGGTGCGGGCGTCGCCGAAGCGCACGTGGGATGCCATCATCGTCGACATCGACCACTCCACCGAGCACCAGCTCGACCCGTCGCACGCCGACCTGTACACGGTCGCCGGGCTGACCGCGCTGTCGAAGCACCTGCGGCCCGGGGGAGTGTTCGCGCTGTGGTCAGACGATGCTCCGCTGTCTTCCTTTGTTGACTCGTTGTCAAAGGTCTTTCCGTTCGTCGAGGCGCACGTCGTGCCCTTCGACAACTTCCTCACCGGGGGAGTGTCGACCAACTCGGTGTACGTGGCGCGGCTCTGAAAGGATTGGGCGATGCAGCATCCGAAGCTTGAAGACCTCATCGCCACGCTCGAGAAGCTGCGCGCCCCCGGCGGCTGCGCCTGGGACGCCGAGCAGACACACGAGTCGCTCGTGCGCTACCTGCTCGAGGAGACATACGAGCTCGTCGACGCGATCGAGGCCGGGGATGACGCGGCCCTCATCGAGGAGCTCGGCGACGTGCTCTACCAGGTGGTCTTCCACTCCGACATCGCGGCCTCGCAGAACAGGTTCACCCTCGAAGACGTCGCCGCCTACATGAACGCGAAGATGATCGGACGCCACCCGCACGTCTTCGGCGACCGCGTGGCCGAGACCGCGGACGACGTGGTCGCCATGTGGGACGACCTCAAGCGCGTCGAGAAGCCTTCACGCACGTCCGTCTTGGATGGCGTGCCCCAGGCGATGCCGTCGCTGCTGCTGGCCGACAAGCTGCTGGGCAAGACGTCGGTGCGTGCGCCGGATCTGTCGTGGAACTCTGAAGACGAGTTGGGTGCTGAGCTTCTGGGGATTGTGGCGGCGGCGCGTTCTCAGGGGATGGATGCAGAGCGGGCGCTGCGGTCGGCGCTGCGCTCGCTGCAGGACGACATTCGCGCGTCGGAGTGAGCTGCGGGTCGAGACCGTCTGCGGGTCGAGCCTGTCGAGACCGTCTGCGGGTCGAGCCTGTCGAGGCCGTCTGCGGGTCGAGCCTGTCGAGGCCGTCTGCGGGTCGAGCCTGTCGAGACCCCACCTGTGCATAATTCGAGTTCTCCACAGATTGCCGCTAGGCTATCGAACATACGTTCGAATTCTGCGAAAATAGTCCTATGGCAAACCTCGCAGGGCTCGACGACGCGGAACTCCTCGCCCGTCACGCGCGGCTTGCCGAGAAGCGCCGGCGCATCGATGCCGCGCTCGCCGCGTCGTCGGCCGAGATCGACCGCCGCTCGGCGCGCGAGCTCGGCTACGACGGACTAGCCCAGCGCCTCGGTTCCCGCACCCCCGAACTGCTTGTGGAGCAGCTCACCGGCGTCAGCCGCCGGGAGGCGACCTCGCTCGTGCGCGTCGGCGCGCTTCTCGACACCGATTCCCCGCTGGCGGCCCCGGTATCGCAGGGAGCACTGTCGATAGAAGCAGCGGATGTGATCGACAGCACCCTGGGTCAGGTCGCCTCAGCGGCATCCCCGGCCGCGATCGCGCAGGCGACAGAGCGGCTCGCGAGCGAGGCGCCGACCATGTCGCTCACCCGGCTCGCGCAGCGCGCGCGCGAGGTGCGTGACGAGCTCGACGCCGAGGGTGTCGCCCACCACGAGCACGAGCTGCGTGATCGCCGCTACCTGCGCCTCGTGCCGCAGAGCGACGGGGCCGTGCGGCTCACCGGCCTGCTCGACCCCGAGTCCGCCGCCCTCGTCACCAGCGTCTTCGACGCGGTGACCGCCCCACGCCGCCCCAGTTTCTCGTCGACGCCCGCGCCGCGCGACGACCGCACTCGCGACCAGCGCATGGCCGACACCCTCGTCGACATCGTGCGGCTCTCCACCCACGCCGAGCCCGGCACCCTGTACGGCGATCGCCGTCCGGCGGTGCGTGTGCTTGTCGCCGAGCGCGACCTTGCCCGCGGCGTGGGCAGCGCCCATCTCGAGGGGTCGAACGCGAGCGTCTCGATCGCGACTGCGGCTCGGCACGCGTGCGATGCCGGCATCCAGCCGATTGCGGTCGGCGAGAGTCTGCGGCTCGGGCGGTCGCAGCGGCTGTTCACCGCGAGACAGCGCATCGCGCTCGCCGCGCGGGACGGCGGATGCCGCTTTCCCGGCTGCGACCGCCCGCCATCCTGGTGCGAGGCCCACCACATCGTTCCGTGGAGTTCGGGCGGCCGCACCGACCTCGACGACGGCATACTGCTCTGTCGGCATCACCATCTGCTCATTCACAACAACGGATGGCGCATCACGCGGGTCGGCGCACAGTTCACCCTGCATCCGCCCGCGTCGGTCGGGCAGCCAATCGACATGCCATCGCGCAGCGCGGTGTGGAGGGAGGTGATGCGCGCGGGCTAGCGAGATTCGGGTCAGGCGCCCCCTCCAACCCGAGCGGAGAGGGCACCCTTACCAGTCACTAGAAGAGCGCAGAAAGCGCAATGTGATCTAGTGCTGGTATGAAGCACCGATTTACCCGAATCGATGCCCCAGAATGTGGGAGAACTCTCGCCGCAGAGCCGTTCCAGACTGATGTCGAAGTGGACAACCTGCACGAGCTTACAGATTAGTTGCTAGGCGAGTCAAAACGTCCGTTATGGTAACCACGTGCCCCGCGTTTCTGACCCCTCGAGACGTGACGCGCTGCTCGCCGAGATCGTCGATCACCTTGCCGACTCGTCGTTGGCGGGCCTGAGCTTTCGCGTTCTGGCGCGCTCGCTCAACGTCAGCACCTACTCGCTCGTCTACCACTTCGGCACACGTGACCAGCTCATCAGCGAGATCGTGCGAGCCATCGCTGAGCGGCAGAAGAGTGCAGAACCGCACGCGGATGCCGCACCAAGCATCGACGCCCACCTCGAGCAGCTGCGGGCCTCGTTCGACTGGCAGCTGCAGCCAGAGAACATCAAGCTGCAGCGCCTCGAGTTCGAGGCCGCCATGCTCGAGGCGCTCGAGCCGCACAGCCACACCCACACGAAAGGCGTCTTCGCCTTCTGGGTCGACGAGACCGAGCGCACGCTCATCGCCCTCGGCCTGGACGAGGCGGATGCGGCCGTCGAGGCCCGCATTCTCAACAACCTCTTCTACGGATTCCAGTACGACCTCGTGGTCAACAGCAACACCGAGGCGGCC
>JBIIAR010000114.1:0-7143 GCA_044239765.1 Microbacteriaceae bacterium | reverse complement strand
GCACCCTCATCGAGCGATCGGTCTAATACCCTCGACTCATGGCCTCTCAGGTAAACCCCCCTCGTGGAATGCGCGACTTCGTTCCGAGCGAGAAGGCACACCGCGATCGCGTGCTCGGCACGATCAAGAGCACCTACCGCGAGCACGGCTTCGACGAGATCGAGACCCCGGTCATGGAGGACTCGTCGCGCCTCAACGCCGGACTCGGCGGCGACAACGAGAAGCTCGCCTTCGGAATCCTCAAGCGCGGCCTCGGCAAAGAGGACTTCGAGAAGGCCGAGACGAACCTCGACCTGATCGACATGGGGCTGCGCTTCGACCTGACCGTTCCACTCGCGCGCTTCTATGCCACCCACCGTGCTGAGCTGCCGACGGTGTTTCGCGCGATCCAGGCCGCGCCCGTGTGGCGCGCCGAGCGCCCGCAGAAGGGCCGCTACCGCCAGTTCGTGCAGTGCGACATCGACATCATCGGCGAGGGCGGTCTGATCGCCGAGGTCGAGCTCATCGCCGCCACGCTCGCGACGCTTGATGCCCTAGGACTCGAGGGCGCGACGGTGCGCATCAACGACCGCAGAATCCTCACCAGCATGCTCGAGCTCTTCGGCTTCGCCCCCGAGACCCACGAGTCGGCGCTCATCACCATCGACAAGATGGACAAGGTCGGCCAGGAGGGTGTGCTGAAGGAGCTCGACGAGAAAGGGCTGCCGACCGAGGCGCTCGCCGCGTTCTTCCGCCGCCCGATGACCATGGAGTTTCTCACCTTCGGTGAGCGCGCCATCCAGAAGTTCACGCCAGAGGGCATCGCCATCGCGCCGGTCAAAGACCTCGCGACCATCGGCGACTCGCTCGGTGAGCTGGCGCACCGCCTCAGCTTCGACCCCTTCCTCGTGCGCGGCATGGGCTACTACACCGGCACGATCTTCGAGGTCGCGCACCCGAGCGTCGACTACTCGCTCGGCGGCGGCGGGCGCTACGACGGCATGATCGGCCGCTTTCTCGGCACCGATGTTCCCGCGGTCGGCTTCTCACTCGGCTTCGAGCGCCTCGTCGACCTCGTCGATGTTCCCGCGGCAGAGCAGGCGCCCAGCATCGCGATCGTCTTCGATGCGGATGTCGACCCCAAGCAGCTGCTCGAGGTCAAGAACGCGCAGATCGCGACCGGTGCACGCACCCGCCTCGAGCGCCGGCCCAAGAACCTCAAGCCCCTGCTGGCGCAGCTCGAGGCGGAGGGATTCGCCAGCTACGCCCTGCTCTCGACCGCCGGGCTGGGCGAGCCGAAGGCGTTCACGGCACGGGACTAAGCTTTCCCCGGACTTATCTACCACCGTCTTAAAGAAACAAGGAGATCCACCCGTGGCTGAAATCGAGGCAGTAGGCGCTCGCGAGATTCTCGACTCCCGGGGCAACCCGACCGTTGAGGTCGAGGTATTGCTCGACGACGGAACGGTGTCGCGCGCTGCGGTGCCGTCCGGCGCATCCACCGGTGCCTTCGAGGCATACGAGCTGCGTGACGGCGACAAGAGCCGGTACCTCGGCAAGGGCGTGCAGAAGGCCGTCGACGCCGTGCTCGACGTTCTCGGCCCGGCCATCGAGGGCTTCGAGGCCAGCGACCAGCGCCTCGTCGACGCGACGCTCATCGAGCTCGACGGAACCGACAACAAGAAGAAGCTGGGCGCCAACGCGATTCTCGGCGTCTCGCTCGCTGTCGCCAAGGCCGCTGCGGACTCCGCCGACCTGCCGCTCTACCGTTACCTCGGCGGCCCGAACGCGCACGTTCTGCCGGTGCCGATGCTCAACGTCATCAACGGTGGATCGCACGCCGACAGCAACGTCGACATCCAGGAGTTCATGATCCTCCCGATCGGCGCCGAGACCTTCAGCGAGGGCCTGCGCTGGGGCGTTGAGACCTACCACGCGCTCAAGGGCATCCTGCACGACAAGGGCCTGTCGACCGGCCTCGGCGACGAGGGTGGCTTCGCGCCGAACCTCGACAGCAACCGCGCCGCGCTCGACCTGCTGCTCGAGGCGATCGAGAAGGCCGGGTTCACCCCCGGAAAGCAGATCGCGCTCGGCCTCGACGTTGCCGCATCCGAGTTCTTCACCGACGGTGTCTACACCTTCGAGGGTGCGTCGAAGAGCGCGACCGAGATGAGCGTCTACTACGCCGACCTCGTCGCGAACTACCCGCTCGTCACCATCGAGGACCCGCTCAACGAGGACGACTGGGAGGGCTGGGCCGAGCTCACCGAGACCATCGGCTCGAAGACGCAGATCGTCGGCGACGACCTGTTCGTCACCAACCCGACCCGCCTCGCGAAGGGCATCGAGCTCGGCACCGCCAACTCGATCCTGGTCAAGGTCAACCAGATCGGCTCGCTCACCGAGACGCTCGACGCGGTCAGCCTGGCGCAGCGCAGCGGCTACACGGCCGTCATGTCACACCGCTCAGGCGAGACCGAGGACACCACGATCGCCGACCTCGCGGTCGCGCTCAACACCGGACAGATCAAGACGGGCGCCCCGGCGCGCAGCGAGCGGGTTGCCAAGTACAACCAGCTGCTGCGCATCGAGGAGGAGCTGGGCGACGCCGCGGTCTACGCGGGCGCGACGGCTTTCCCGAGGTTCAGCGCGTAGCGATGCACCTCGGGCGGGAGGTCATTTCTGGCCTCCCGGCCGGAGCGCGCGGCGCTCGTCTCGGGCGTCGCTGAGCAACTTCTCACCGTTCTTCATTTAAGGTCGAGAGCATGGCACGCGAGCGCATCCGCAGAGTTGCCGTGGCGCTTCCGCAGGAGGCCGCGCACGGGCAGTGGATGCGCAGCATGCGCCTCTCGGGCTTCACGTTCGTCATGCTCTTCGTCATCGTGCTCGCGGTTGTCGTGCTCGCGCCGTCGCTGCGCACCCTCGTCGAGCAGCAGAACCAGCTGGTCGAGCTGCGGCAGGCAGTCGAAGACAAGAAGAACGCGGTCAACGAGCTCGAGGGCGACATCGCCCGCTGGGACGACCCGGCCTACATCGAGGCCCAGGCGCGTGACCGCCTCGTATACGTCTACCCCGGCGACTACACCTACCTCGTGATCGACGACGGGCAGACAATCACCACGGATGATGGCGCACCCATCTCTGACGACATCCAGACCACCAGGGTCGACTGGGTGCGCGGCCTGCTCTCGAGCATCGTCACCGCGGGCACCACGACCCAGCCAGCCGACACCCTCGAGAGCCCGACACCATGACCCGCCCTCCATTCGACCCGCCCACCGAGGCGGACATCGCCGTCGTCAGCGCCCAGCTCGGACGCCCCGCCCGCAACGTCGTCGGCATCGCCGCGCGCTGTGTCTGCGGCAAGCCGACCGTCGTCAGCACCAGACCGCGGCTGGATGACGGCACGCCTTTTCCCACGCTGTACTACCTGTCGCACCCCGCAGCCACAGCCGCGATCTCGACCCTCGAGGCCAACGGACTCATGCCAGAGCTCGCGCTGCTCATCGACGAGACCTACCAGGCCGCGCACGAGAGCTACATCGCCGACCGCGAGGGCATCGAGTTCGTGGAGGAGATCGCCGGTATCTCAGCGGGCGGCATGCCGACCCGCGTCAAGTGCCTGCATGCCCTGGCGGGGCACAGCCTCGCCGCCGGGCCGGGAGTCAACCTCATCGGCGACCGCGCACTCGAGCTGAGCGGCTGGTCGCCGACCGTGTGCGAATGCGTCGACTAGCTCTCGTACTCGTCACGGCGGCTCTCGTTCTGGGCACCGCCACTCCGGCCAGCGCCGACACCATCCGCAACCGCGAGTACTGGCTCGCCGACTACGGCATCTCGACCGCCTGGTCGACGACCCGTGGGGCCGGCACGGTCATCGCCGTCATCGACACAGGGGTCGACGGCACGCACCCCGACCTTGCGGGGGCGATCGTCGGCAGCAAGAACTTCTCGGGCGGCGCGGCGATCAGCGCCGACCACGGCACGATGGTCGCGGCGCTGGCGGCCGGTCGCGGCCACGGCTCTGACGACGGGGTCATCGGGGCGGCGCCCGAGGCGGGCATCCTCGCAATCTCGATCGGGTTCGGCGACGACGCGACCAGCGATCCGCAGGTCGCCGAGGCCGTCATCTGGGCCGTCGACAACGGAGCCGACGTCATCAACCTCTCGTTCACCCGCAACACCCTCGACTGGCCAGAGAGCTGGGACGAGGCCTTTCTCTATGCAGACGAGCACGACGTGGTCATGGTCGCGGCCGCCGGAAACCGGGGCAGCGGCACCGCCGTGGTCGGAGCGCCCGCCACCATGCCCGGCGTGCTGACCGTTGGCGGGGTGACGAAGTCGGGCGTCGCGAGCGACGACGCGTCGTCGCAGGGAATCACGATCGGCGTCTCAGCCCCGAGTGAGCAGCTCGTCGGCGCGACCCCGGGAGGCGGCTACGTGCTGTGGAGCGGCACCTCGGGCGCCGCACCCATCGTCGCGGGAGTCGCGGCGCTCGTGCGCTCCGCACATCCTGAGCTCGACGCGGCCGGCGTCATCAACCGCATCACCAGCACCGCCAGGCCGGCCGGGGCAGAGGGCGTCGACGCCCTCTATGGCTTCGGGCTTCTCGACGCGGCGGCGGCAGTCGCATCCGATGTTCCGACCGTGAGCGCCAACCCGATGGGGGACCTCGCAGAGTGGGTGCGCGTCAACAGGCGAGCGGATGCCCCTGCCGCGCCCCCACAGGGAGGCATCGTCGCGCCCGCCCCCGACTCCACCCCGCTGACCACGCCCGACGTCGGTGTGATCGGCCTTCTGCCGTCGGTCGCGCAGCTGCGCGATGTCGGAGCCGGCCTGCTGCTCTACGTCGCCTTTGGCACCGCGTTCGTGCTGCTGGTTGGGGCTGCTGTGCAGCATTTCAGGCGGCTGCGCCGAAGAGAGTAGATTGTAGGCTGACTCGCCCCCTCTAGGAGAATAGAACTCGTGCCCAAGATCCTCATCGTTGGCGGCGGTTACGCCGGTTTCTACACCGCATGGAAGCTCGAGAAGTATCTCGGACGCAACGAGGCAGAGGTCACGATGGTTGACCCTCGCCCCTACATGACCTACCAGCCGTTCCTGCCAGAGATCGCGGCCGGCTCGATCGACCCGCGCTACGCGCTCGTCGCCCACCGCAAGCACCTCAAGCGCACCAAGGTCATCACCGCCTCCGTCACCGGCATCAACCACGCTGCCAAGACCGCGACCATCACCCCCGAGGTCGGCGAGCCGTGGGAGGCCACCTACGACATCATCGTCGTCACCGCCGGATCCGTCTCGCGCACCTTTCCGATTCCGGGTGTCGCTGACGAGGCGATCGGCCTCAAGAACATCGAGGAGGCGATCGCGATCCGCGACCGCATCCTCACCAACTTCGACAAGGCAGCCACGCTGCCCGCTGGCCCCGAGCGCGACCGCCTGCTGACCTTCGTGGTCGTGGGTGGCGGCTTCGCCGGCATTGAGGCTTTCGCCGAGATGCGCTCCTTCGCGAGCTACCTGGTGCGCCAGTACCCCGAGATCGCCTTCGAAGACACCCACTTTCACCTCATCGAGGCGATGGGCCGCATCATGCCCGAGGTGTCGCTGAAGACGAGCGAGTGGGTCCTGCGAAACCTCGCCCAGCGTGGCGCCGACGTGCACCTCAACACCCAGCTGGTCTCCGCCGTCGGCGGCAAGATCGAGCAGTCCGACGGCCAGGTCTACGAGTCCGACCTCATCGTCTGGACGGCGGGCGTCATGGCCAGCCCGATGCTGCGCAACACCGACCTCCCGACCGAAGAGCGCGGCCGCCTCACGGTGCAGCCCGACCTGCGCGTCAAGGATGCCGACGGCAACGTCGTCGAGGGTGCCTGGGGCGCCGGTGACGTCAGCGCCGTTCCCGACCTCATCCCCGGCCAGGGTGTCGGCGGCTTCTGCGTTCCCAACGCCCAGCACGCGGTTCGCCAGGGCAAGCTCATGGCGAAGAACATCATCGCCGTGCTGCGCGACGAGACCCCCAAGGAGTACGCCCACAAGAACCAGGGTGCCGTCGCCGGTCTCGGAATCGGTGTCGGTGCGTTCCAGCGCGGCAAGCTCGGCATCACCGGCTTCCCGGCGTGGATCGCGCACCGCGGCTACCACGGTCTCGCGATGCCCACGTGGGAGCGCAAGCTTCGCGTGATCTTCGGCTGGGTCGGCAACGTCTTCCTCGGGCGCGACACCGTCTCGATCGCCGACGTCACGACGCCCCGCCGCTCCTTCGAGCAGTTCGCGAGCCGCCCCAAGGCGTAGTGTTCTCGCGACGCTACGGCGTCGCGCCCCGGTAGCCCAATTGGCAGAGGCACACGACTTAAAATCGTTCAAGTCAGGGTTCGAGCCCCTGCCGGGGTACCAGAGGGAGACGCCGTGTCTGTGAAGCTCATCCGATCGGCTCAGCTGTCTGACGTTGCCGAGTACGCATACGCGGCGACCGCGCCGGCAGGCTCTCGGTACATCCACCTCGCCGGCGCGTGCCCGATCGACATAGACGGAGCGACCGTCGCCCCGGGCGACTACCGCGCGCAGGCCCACGCGGTGATGGAGAATCTTGCGGCGGCGCTGAGTGCGGCCGGCGCCGGTCTGGCCGATGTCGTCTACACGCGGGTTCTGGTCGCATCCAGTCGCAGAGAGGATCTGGTGGCAGCGTGGGAAGTGGTTCGTGCGGCATTCGGCGATCATGACGCTCCGAGCACGTTGCTCGGCGTGACGGTGCTCGGCTACGCCGATCAGCTCGTCGAGGTGGAGGCGGTCGCCGCGGTCGTCGACGCGGCTGATTGACAGCCGGGCACGGCATCCGCCATTCTTGGGTCAATCGTCTGGGTCACTTGACCCAGTGATCCGGGGGAGGCGAAGCATGGCACGCATGTCCTCCGTCGACCGCCGGCTTGAGATCGTTCAGGCGGCGCTGCGCGTCATCGGTGAGGTGGGGGTGCAGGGAGCGACCACCCGCGCCATCGTCGCCGAGGCCGGAATGTCGCTCGCGAGCTTCCACTACGCCTTCGCCAGCCGTGACGAGATGATGGAAGAGCTCATCGCCTACGTCGTCGAGAACCAGACCGTTGCGGCATTCTCGACCATTCGCTACGGCAGCGATATTCGCACCACCGTGCGCGATGGACTGCAGGC
>JBIIAR010000227.1:0-4327 GCA_044239765.1 Microbacteriaceae bacterium | reverse complement strand
CTCGTTGTAGGTCGGAACCACAACGAGCAGCTCAGCCACGCGTTCTCCGCGCCATCAGGCCGCCCATGAGCAGCACGGCCAGGGCGAAGAAGCTGACGAGCCACTCGATCTGCCGACCGAGCAGCACCGCGGGGGTCGTGAATGAGCTCGTTGGAACGTTCTCGACCATGGAGCCGACGGTGTACCAGGGCAGCTGCTCGAGGGTGCTGCCATCGGGAAGAATGACCGCGCTCGTGCCCACCGTCGAGATGTTGACGACACTGCGGCCGAGCTCCATCGCACGAACGCGTGCGATGGCCAGCTGCTGCAGGCTCTCGTCGGTGCGCCCGAAGTCGGCGTTGTTCGACTGGGCGAAGATCACCTGGGCGCCATCGCGCACGCTCTCGGTCATGAGCTGGTCGTCGACGATGTCGTAGCAGATGTTGACGCCGACCGTCCACGTGCCGAGGTCGAATACCGCATCCGTCGTTCCGATCGTGTACTCGCGCTGCACGAGGTCGATGAGGTCGGGGGCGAAAGGCCGCCAGAAGGCGCGGTCGGGAATGTACTCACCGAAGGGCACCGGGTGCCGCTTGTTGTAGATGTCAACGGCGCCCTCCCCCTCGACCCAGAGAATCGACGAGTTGTAGATGTCGTCGCCATCCTCGGTGATTGCCCCGCTGATGAAGGGTGCGTTGAACTCGTTGGCGATCACGTCGAAGTATTCGGCGGCGTTGTCGTTGTCGATGGGATTGATGTCGGTGCCGCCCTCGGGCCAGAGCACGACATCCGCCGTCTTGTCGTCGATGGCCTGCGTGGCGTCGAACTGCGCGACGAGCAGGTCGCCGTACTCGCGCTGATCGAGGTACGCGGCCTTGCCGTTGCCCTGAACAGCGGCAACCCGGATGCTGCCGTCAATCACCGTGGGAACAGCCGGAATGACGAGAACCACAGCCGCAACCGCGACCGCAACGGCCGCCCGTGCGTAGCCCAGCAGCGGACGGTGCCGCGCCGCCTCGATGGAGGTCGCAACCACCAGTACCATCACGAAGCTCACGCCGCTGACGCCGATCCAGCCGAAGAGGTCGGCGACGGGACTCTGGGACTGTGAGAGCGCCACCCGGCCCCAGGCGAAGCCGCCGTAGGGCCAGACGCTGGCGATCGCCTCCCTGGCCGTCCACAGCCCCGCCACGACCGCCGGCAGCAGTCCGAGGCTGCCGAGGCGACCGGGCCAGACCCGCGGCAGCCAGCGGTAGGCCAGCGTGATGGTCATCGAGCCCACGGCGAAGAACAGCGACTCCAGGGTGACTAGCGCGAGCATCGGCACGACGTCGCCGAGAAACTCGGTCGCCCAGCTGATGTGCACGAGGTAGAACGAGAGGCCGGCGATGAGCCCGACGAGGAAGGCGGCGCCAGCGCGGCGGCCGATGAGTGTCACCAGCACCAGGGCAATGCCGACGAAGGTCAGCGGCCAGATGTCGCGGTCGGGAAAGCCGGCGTCGAGCACGGGTCCGCTGGCGGCAGCGACGAGGGCGGCTGCCCACAGTGGCAGCAGGGGTCGGGTCATCTCAGAATCCTAGGCGACCGAGCTGTAGGCGACGATGCCGCGGCGAATCGCGTCGAGAGCCTGCCGTGCGGTCACGCCGACGGGAGCGTCGGCGACGACCGAGAGCTGGTCGAGCAGGTCAATGGTCTGCTTGGTCCAGCGCACGAAGTCACCAGCGGCGAGGTCGGCCTCGTTGAGCACCCGGTCGAGTCGGCCGCCGCGCGCCCACTGGAACATGGCGAGGCAGAGCCCGGTCGAGAGCGGCTGGGTGCCCGGCAGGCGGTTGTCGTGCTCGAGGTCGTCGAGGCGTGCCCAGAGGTCCCCCGTGGCGTCGAAAGCCTCGCGGAAGCGGCCGTGCGGCAGGGTGCGCTCGTTGGCCTGGCCCTCGTCGCGACGCGGCTCGTAGACGAGCGACGCGGCCATGGCGGCCAGCGCTGGCGCGTCGAGGTTGTTCCACAGCCCGAGGCGCAGCGACTCGGCGACGAGCAGGTCGCGGTCGCCGTAGATGCGCTTGAGCATGCGGCCCGACGGCGCGAGGGCAACGGCGCCGTTCTCGGTGTGCAGGTACCCGAGCGCCGTGAGCACGTCGGTCACCCGGTCGAAGACGCGGGCGACGGCGCCGGTACGGCCACGGATGTCGGCCGTGAGCTGGTCGGTCTGCCGCTTGAGCTTCCACCAGCGCTCTGCCCAGCGGGCGTGCTGCTCTCGGTCGGGGCAGTCATGGCAGGGGTGCTGCTTGAGTCGGCGTCGCAGCGCCGTGAGCTGGTGCTGGCGCTTCTCGCGCTGGCCGCGGCTCTCGATGTCCGCCCGTCCCGCTCCCTTGCGCTCGAGGTCGCTGAGCTCGCGGCGAATGCTCGAGTACTCGCGAAAGTCGCCGAGGTGGCAGTCCATCGACTTCGCGTAGCCGTCGAGGCTCTCCTGGTGCTGCCGCACCTTGCGGGCGAGGTCGACCACCGCCCGGTCGGCCTGGAACTGCGCGAAGCTCGACTCGAGCACCTCGCGCGTGCGCTCCCGGCCGAACTGGTCGATGAGGTTGACCGCCATGTTGTAGGTCGGCTTGAAGCTCGAGTTGAGCGGGTACGTGCGACGGGAGGCGAGGGATGCGACCGCCTGCGGGTCGAGACCGTCAGCCCAGTGGATGACGGAGTGGCCCTCGGTGTCGATCCCCCGTCGTCCGGCCCGCCCGGTCAGCTGGGTGTACTCCCCCGGGGTGATCGGCACGCGCGCCTCGCCGTTGAACTTCTCGAGCTTCTCGAGCACTACCGTGCGCGCGGGCATGTTGATGCCCAGGGCGAGCGTCTCGGTGGCGAAGACTGCTTTGACCAGCTTTTTCTGAAATAGCTCTTCGACGACCTCTTTGAACGCGGGCAGCATGCTGGCGTGGTGGGCGGCGACGCCGCGCTCCAGCCCATCGAGCCACTCGAAATAACCGAGAACGCCCAGGTCTTCGTCCATGAGGTTGGCAGTGCGCTCCTCGACGATGCGGCGGATCTCGTCGCGCTCGTGCTTCTGCGTGAGTCGCACGCCCGCTTTGAGCACCTGCTGCACCGCGGAGTCGCAGCCGACCCGGCTGAAGATGAAGAAGATGGCGGGAAGCAGGTTGCGCGAGTCGAGCAGGGCGAGGACCTCGCCGCGATCGAGCTTGCCGGGCTCCCAGCCGCCGCGGCGGGGCGGTGGCTTGCGGTCGGCCCCCGCGCGGTGGTTGCGGCCGTGCGAGCGGTCGTACTGGCTGCGGCTGGCACTTGCGATCATCTGGGCCAGCTCGGGGTTCACCCGGTTGGTCGGGGTGTTGTCGTTGGGGTCGAGTCCGGTTGTCGTGTCGAAGAGGTCGAGCAGACGGGACTTCACGAGGGCGTGCTGCTCAAGCGGCACCGGGCGGTCCTCGGAGACGATGACCTCGGTGCTGCCGCGCACCGCCTGCAGCCAGTCGCCGAACTCCTCGGCGTTGCTGACGGTCGCGCTGAGGGACACCATCCGCACGTGCTGCGGCAGGTGGATGATGACCTCCTCCCACACGGCCCCGCGAAAGCGGTCGGCAAGAAAGTGCACCTCGTCCATGACCACATAGGCAAGATCGGTGAGCAGGCCGGAGCCGGCGTAGAGCATGTTGCGCAGCACCTCGGTCGTCATGACGACGATGCGCGCACCGGAGTTGATATTGGTGTCACCGGTGAGCAGCCCGACCTCGCTCGCGCCGTACTCGGCGACCAGCTCGTTGAACTTCTGGTTGCTCAGCGCCTTCATCGGTGCCGTGTAGAACACCTTCGCACGGGGCTCGCGCATCGCCTTGAAGATCGCGAACTCGGCGATGATCGTCTTGCCAGCGCCGGTCGGCGCGGCCACGAGCACGCTGTTGCCGCGCTCGATGACGCCGCAGGCCTCGCGTTGAAAGGGGTCGAGGTCGAACTGCTGCTGCGCGACGAACTGCTCGACAAGCGGATGCTGCGTGCGCGACTTCGCCGCAGCGTAGCGCTCCGCCGGTGACAGCGTCATGCGAGCTCGGCCTCGAGAGCCGCCTCCCGCTTCGCGAGTCCGCGGTCGTGCACCCACGCCACGCCTGCCGCGACGAAGTAGAGGAACACCATGGGAATGGCGAGCAGCACCATCGAGATGATGTCGGCCGCGGGTGTCGCAGTGGCGCAGAAGAGCGTGATGACCAGCACCGCAACCCGCCAGCCCTTGATGATGGCGGCGGCGCTGAGCACCCCGAGAAAGTTGAGCAGCACGAGAAAGACCGGCAGCACGAAGGCGATGCCAACCGCGAGCACCAGCTTGATGACGAAGTCATAGTAGGTGCGTGCG
>JBIIAR010000226.1:0-4338 GCA_044239765.1 Microbacteriaceae bacterium | reverse complement strand
AAGAACCGCCAGAAAGCGCGCAATTACTACTCCCTTGATGGCGGCACCCGCGATGAGCTGCCGAAAGGTCATGGTCTCGCCACCGCGCAGCAGGGCCACGACATGCGCGGCCTGCTCACGGATGCTGACGAGTGGCGCGTGCAGGTGGTCGAGGCCAACGACGGGGATCTCGCGCGGAGCGAGCGCCAGCATGGCGAGGGCCGCGAAGTCGTCGGCGCTGAGCGTCCAGACGAGCTCCGGGGTCTGCTTGCGGTACTTCTCCTCGAGGCGAACCGACCGAAAATTGCGCGTGGACTCCGCGTCGAGCTGGGTCTGGAACCACTGCGCCGCCTGCTTGAACGCGCGGTACTGCAGCAGGCGAGCGAAGAGCAGGTCGCGCGCTTCGAGAAGGGCGACGTCTTCGGCATCCACCAGTTCGCCCTGCGGCAGCAGCCCCGCGACCTTGAGGTCGAGCAGCGTGGCGGCCACCACGAGAAACTCACTCGCCTGGTCGAGGTCGGCGTCGGAGTCGAGCGCGCCGAGGTAGGCGATGAACTCGGTCGTGATGACCGAGAGTGCGACATCGGTGATGTCCATGTCGTGCTTCGCGATCAGCGAGAGCAGCAGGTCGAACGGCCCGTCGAAGTTGCTCAGGCTGACGCGAAAGCCCGACTGATCCTCGACGACCGGGGCGTCAGGCTGCTGCGCCACGGGAGATCAACTCTCTGGCGAGCTGGCGATAGGCCTCGGCCGCGGAGTGCTCTGGGGCAAAGGAGGTGATCGGCGCGCCCGCGACGTTGGCGTCGGGAAACTTCACCGTGCGGCCGATCACGGTCTCGAGAACAGAGTCGCCGAAGGTCTCGACGACCCGCTCGAGCACCTCACGGGAGTGCAGCGTGCGCGAGTCGTACATCGTGGCGAGAATGCCGTCGAGCTCGATCGCCGGGTTGAGACGGTCCTTGACCTTCTCGATGGTCTCGACGAGCAGGGCGACACCACGCAGGGCGAAGAACTCGCACTCGAGCGGAATCAGCACCCCGTGCGCCGCGGTCAGCGCATTGACCGTCAGCAGGCCCAGCGAGGGCTGGCAGTCGATCAGGATCACGTCGTACTGGTCGGCCACCTTGGCCAGCACGCGGGCCAGGATCGTCTCGCGCGCGACCTCGTTGATGAGGTGCACCTCGGCCGCCGACAGGTCAATATTGGCCGGGATCACGTCGAGGTTCTCGAAGGCGGTCTGCACGATGACCTCGTTGGGGTTCTTCACCGTGCCAAGCATGAGGTCGTAGATGGTCGGCACATCGTGGGTGCGCACGCCCAGGCCGGCCGAGAGCGCACCCTGCGGGTCGAAGTCGACGACGAGAACCTTGCGGCCGTACTCCGCGAGAGCCGCGGAGAGGTTGATGGCGGTCGTCGTCTTGCCGACGCCGCCCTTCTGGTTCGACAGCGAGATGATGCGCGCGGGGCCGTGGCTGGTGAGGGGCTTCGGCTTCGCAAACACCCTCTGCGGGCGGCCGGTCGGGCCCAGCAGCGCGTCGAAGCCAGGCAGCTGCTGGTCATCGAGCGAGGTCATCCGGCAATTCTACCGGGCGCGTGGGTGGGCTGTTGAGTACATATCGCGCAGCGAGTCGGCCGTGACGAGGGTGTAGATCTGGGTCGTCGCGACGGACGCGTGGCCGAGCAGCTCCTGCACGACACGCACGTCGGCTCCTCCGGAGAGCAGGTGCGTGGCGAAGGAGTGCCGAAAGGTGTGCGGCGATATCTCAATTCCGAGATTGGCGCGCTCAGCGGCGGCACGAATAATGATCCACGCGTTCTGGCGCGACATCCGCTGCCCTCGCGAGCCGAGAAACAGGGCCGGAGTCGCGGTGCCGCGCGCCGAGAAGACCGGGCGCACCCGAACAAGGTAGGCCTCGATCGCGGCGCGCGCGTAGCTGCCCACCGGCACCACCCGCTGCTTGTTGCCCTTGCCGAACAGCCGCACGATATCGCCCTCGAGCACGTCGTCGACGTTGAGTGCCACCGCCTCGCTGATGCGGGCGCCCGTCGCGTAGAGCAGCTCGAGCAGTGCCTTGTCGCGCAGCTGCTGGTGCTCCTCGCCGTCCGTTGCGGCGAGAACCGTCTCCATCTGCGCGATGCTGATCGCCTTCGGCAGGCTCATCGGCAGCTTCGGTGGTTTGACATCGGCAGCGACATCAATGGGCACGAGTCCCTCGGCCAGCAGGTAGCGGTGAAAACCGCGAACGCTCGACAGCATGCGCGCGGCGGAGCTCTTGCTCACCGGGGTGTCGCCGTCGAGAAGCGAGGCGAGGAATCCGGTGACCTGCTCGCGGGTGATCTCTGCCGCATCCGTGCCGTTCAGCGACGCGAGATAGCGAGCGAGGTCACGGCGGTAGGCGTCGACCGTGTTCTCTGACAGCCCGCGCTCGATGGCGAGCTGCCGCAGGTAGGAGTGCACGTGCCGGTCAAGCATGTGCGAATCCTACGAGAAACGCCCCGGCCAATCCGCTCGCGCGGCCGGTCGGGGCGTTTCTGCTGGTGAGACTTAGGCGCCGAGTCCGTTCAGCGTGCCCTTGTCGTAGTCGAGCAGCACGAGGTGCTTTCCGACCACGGTGATGCCTTCGCTCTCGTCGAGGTCGAGCGTCCAGATGTCGCCCTTCTCGCCGTAGCTGTAGGCAGCCAGCTCTTCACCGGTGTAGACGTAGAACTGGTTCGCACCCTCGTAGGCGCCGTAGAAGTCGCCAGCCTTCTGGCTGAACTTCTCCTCGCCGCTGCCCGCGTCGAGCACGATGATCTTGGTGCCGCTGGCCAGCAGAATGCTGCTGCCCTGCACGCCGATCACGTAGTCGAACTCGTCGTCGTAGGTGTCGCCCCACTGCTCCGAGCCGTTGGAGGCATTGATGCGCTGCAGACCGGAGTAGGCGTCGCCGTCTTCCTCGGCAACGAGCAGCA
The DNA here is from genome assembly GCA_044239765.1 of Microbacteriaceae bacterium. GTDB lineage: Bacteria > Actinomycetota > Actinomycetes > Actinomycetales > Microbacteriaceae > Conyzicola. The sequence continues at coordinate 1,407 of JBIIAR010000226.1, read as the reverse complement.
CACCGTCGTGAGCGAAGTAGTACTCCGCGTCAACGGCGCTCTCCCAGGTGGACTCGCCGTTGGTGCCGTAGCCCTCGATCTCGTTGTCCTCGAAGCGCAGCAGCTGGCTGCCGAGGAACTCGTAGCCAACCTCGGAGTCGATGTCGTCGCCCCACTCGGCGTCTTCACCGGAGTTGGCGTTGACGACAACGGCCTCCTCCTCCTCGCTCGAGTAGGCGAGCACGAAGTCGCCGTAGAGGTACACGCCGGCGTAGCCGTCGATCGTGGCGTCCCACTTGGGATCGCCGTCGAGGTCGCCAACGCTGTAGCGGCCGAAGGTGGTCTCCTCGCCGTCCTCGTCGGTTGCGCCGATGATGACGTCGCCGCCGAATCCGAAGGCGCTGATCGGGCCGTCGGCCTCGAGCGTGGAGATCACGTCGCCGTTGCCCTTGTCGAGCGTGACCGCCGTGTACTTGTAGGTCTCGTCGTCAATAACGGATGCGACCACGAGAACCGCGTTCGAGTCCTCGACGTCGAAAGCCGAGATCGCGCTCTGGAAGTCGGCGCCGTCGATGGCCTCGGTCAGGTCGACCGTCCACACCTCGTCGCCGCTGGCGGCGTTGATGAGTGCGATTGACGGGCTGTAGTCGGGGTCAATCGGCTCTTCCTTCTGGCTGTAGCCCTCGCCCTGGTCGTACGCTCCGTCGTAGAAGCCGTCCTGGAATCCGAGCCACTCGTCGTAGTCGTCGTATGCGCCCTCGGGGAAGTAGTCCTCCTGGTCGGGGTACTCGACGGTGTAAGGGTAGGTGTCCTCGAAGTAGGCGTCCGCAGCGGCGGCGTATTCCAGTCCGGCCTCGTAGCCGTCGGTGTACTGCTCGTCGTAGCCCTCGTACCAGCCATCGGAGTTGCCCTGCGACGAGACATAGCTGTCGTAGTCGAAGTCGGCCCAGACGAGCGCGGAGTCGTCACCGACCGAGACCACCGACGGGCTCGCGTCGAGGAACTCCTGGTCGTTGTCGCCAACCCAGTCGTACTTCCACGTGGTGTCGGGCTCTTCGCCGATGTCGGCAACGTCGGTGCTGTCGGTCGAGCTGCCACCGAGGATTCCCGGCAGAACGAGCGCGATGACGGCGATGATCGCCACTACGACGAGGGCAGCACCGCCGGCGATGAGGCCGATGAGAAGGCCCTTCGAGATGGGCTTCTTCGGCCCGCCGGGTGCAGCGGCGACCGGGGCGCCCGCTACGGGAGCGGTGGCCGCGGGAGCGACGTAGCCCGGCGGCGCGACGGGGGGAACGACCGGCGGAACAACGCCGGGGGTCGGCACGTCAGGAGTGTCGACTCTCCGCAGACGGTTGCTGGGAATGATCATGGATGGTGCCTCCAAGCACTGTGCGGAAATCTCCGCGCATACGGGGGAACAGCACA
>JBIIAR010000225.1:0-4341 GCA_044239765.1 Microbacteriaceae bacterium | reverse complement strand
ACGATGCAGCTCTCCTTCACGGGTCCAGAGCTCGAAGAGCCGAAGTACACGATTGACGAGTGCAAGGAGCGCGGCAAGACCTTCGCCGCCCCGCTCTACGTCAACGCCGAGTTCATGAACCACCTCACCGGTGAGATCAAGACCCAGACGGTCTTCATGGGCGACTTCCCGCTCATGACCGAAAAGGGAACCTTCATCATCAACGGCACCGAGCGTGTCGTCGTCTCCCAGCTCGTGCGCTCGCCGGGCGTCTACTTCGACCGCACGCCAGAGAAGCTGTCTGACAAGGACATCTACTCCGCTCGCATCATCCCGAGCCGCGGCGCCTGGCTCGAGTTCGAGATCGACAAGCGCGACCAGGTCGGCGTTCGCATCGACCGCAAGCGCAAGCAGTCGGTCACCGTCTTCCTCAAGGCGCTCGGCCTCACCTCCGAGCAGATCCTCGAGGAGTTCAAGGGCTTCCCGTCTATCGAGGTCACCCTCGAGAAGGACAACATCCTCACCAAGGAAGAGGCCCTCAAGGACATCTACCGCAAGCTGCGCCCCGGAGAGCAGGTTGCTGCCGAGGCTGCGCGCGCGCTTCTCGACAACTTCTACTTCAACTCGAAGCGCTACGACCTTGCGAAGGTTGGTCGCTACAAGATCAACCGCAAGCTCGGCATCGACGCGCCGCTCACCGACTCGGTGCTGTCGATCGACGACATCCTCGCCACGATCAAGTACCTCGTCTCGCTGCACGACAACTCGGCGCCGTACGTCTCGACCGGCGAGAACGGCATCGCGACCATCAAGGGCGTGCGTGACGGCAAGAAGGTCGACATCCGCCTCGACGTGGACGACATCGACCACTTCGGCAACCGTCGCATCCGCGCTGTGGGCGAGCTCATCCAGAACCAGGTTCGCACCGGTCTGTCCCGCATGGAGCGCGTCGTTCGCGAGCGCATGACCACGCAGGACATCGAGGCCATCACGCCGCAGACGCTCATCAACGTGCGTCCCGTGGTTGCCGCGATCAAGGAGTTCTTCGGAACCTCGCAGCTCTCGCAGTTCATGGACCAGAACAACCCGCTCGCGGGTCTGACCCACAAGCGCCGCCTGTCGGCCCTTGGCCCGGGTGGTCTGAGCCGTGAGCGCGCTGGTGTCGAGGTGCGAGACGTTCACCCGTCGCACTACGGCCGCATGTGCCCCATCGAGACCCCGGAAGGCCCGAACATCGGCCTCATCGGATCGCTCGCATCCTTCGCCCGCATCAACGCCTTCGGCTTCATCGAGACGCCGTACCGTCGCGTTGTCAACGGCAAGGTCACCACGACGATCGACTACCTGACCGCCAGCGAGGAGGACGACTTCATCGTCGCCCAGGCCAACGCGCCCCTCACCGCTGACGCTCACTTCGCCGACCCCCGCGTGCTCGCACGTAAGAAGGGCGGCGAGGTCGACCTCATTCCGACCGAGCAGATCGGCTACATGGATGTCTCGCCGCGCCAGATGGTGTCGGTCGCAACCTCGCTGATCCCGTTCCTCGAGCACGACGACGCCAACCGCGCCCTCATGGGTGCGAACATGCAGCGCCAGGCTGTGCCGCTGCTGCGCTCGGAGTCGCCGCTCGTCGGAACCGGTATGGAGGGCTTCGCGGCCATCGACGCCGGCGACGTGCTCACCGCCGACAAGGCCGGTGTCGTCTCCGAGGTCTCGGCTGATGTCGTCACCATCCAGCTCGACGAGGGCGGAACGCAGGACTACTACCTGCGCAAGTTCGACCGCTCCAACCAGGGCACGTCGTACAACCACCGCGTCATCGTCAGCGCTGGCGACCGTATCGAGGCCGGAGAGGTCATCGCCGATGGCCCCGCCACCGAGAACGGCGAGCTCGCGCTCGGCAAGAACCTGCTCGTCGCGTTCATGCCGTGGGAGGGCCTCAACTACGAGGACGCCATCATCCTGAGCCAGAACCTGGTGAAGGACGACACGCTGAGCTCCATCCACATCGAGGAATACGAAGTGGATGCCCGCGACACCAAGCTGGGCAAGGAGGAGATCACCCGTGACCTCCCCAACGTCTCGCCGGAGCTGCTCGCCGACCTCGACGAGCGTGGCATCATCCGCATCGGCGCCGAGGTTCGCCCCGGCGACATCCTCGTCGGCAAGGTCACGCCGAAGGGCGAGACCGAGCTGAGCGCCGAGGAGCGCCTGCTGCGCGCGATCTTCAACGAGAAGAGCCGCGAGGTGCGCGACACCTCGCTCAAGGTTCCCCACGGTGAAGAGGGCACCATCATCGCCGTCAAGGAATTCTCTGCTGACAACGATGACGAGCTCGGCTCGGGCGTCAACCAGCGCGTTGTCGTCTACATCGCCCAGAAGCGCAAGATCACCGCTGGTGACAAGCTCGCCGGCCGTCACGGCAACAAGGGTGTTATCTCCCGCATCCTGCCCGTCGAGGACATGCCGTTCCTCGCCGACGGAACCCCCGTGGACGTCATCCTCAACCCGCTCGGTATCCCCGGCCGCATGAACTTCGGCCAGGTTCTCGAGACGCACCTCGGATGGGTCGCCAAGCAGGGCTGGGAGGTGCAGGGCAACCCGAAGTGGGCGGCTGGCATCCCCGAGGCTGCGATGAGCGCCGCCCCCGGCACCAAGGTCGCGACCCCGGTGTTCGACGGCGCGCTCGAGCAGGAGATCGAGGGCCTTCTGGACTCGACTCTGCCGACCCGCGATGGCGAGCGTCTCATCGACTCCACCGGAAAGGCACGTCTCTTCGACGGCCGCTCTGGCGAGCCGTTCCCCGAGCCGGTCTCCGTTGGCTACATGTACATCCTCAAGCTGCACCACCTTGTCGACGACAAGATCCACGCACGCTCGACGGGTCCGTACTCGATGATCACCCAGCAGCCGCTCGGTGGTAAGGCGCAGTTCGGTGGACAGCGCTTCGGTGAGATGGAGGTGTGGGCACTCGAGGCCTACGGTGCCGCCTACGCACTGCAGGAGCTGCTGACGATCAAGTCCGACGACATCCTCGGCCGCGTTAAGGTCTACGAGGCAATCGTCAAGGGCGAGAACATCCAGGAGCCGGGTATCCCGGAGTCCTTCAAGGTCCTTATCAAGGAGATGCAGTCGCTCTGCCTTAACGTCGAGGTTCTCTCGGCCGACGGCACCGCGGTCAACCTGCGCGACACGGATGACGAGGTGTTCCGCGCTGCGGAAGAGCTCGGCATCAACATCTCCACCCGGTTCGAGTCCTCGTCAATCGACGAGATCTAACCCGGCACCCGATACGCCTTTAGCTAGCACAGCGACTTCTCGTTTTTAGGAAAGAAGAAAACATTGCTCGACGTTCACGCGTTTGACGAAATCAAGATCGGCCTTGCCACCGCTGACGACATCCGTCGTTGGTCGCACGGTGAGGTGAAGAAGCCCGAGACCATCAACTACCGCACCCTCAAGCCTGAGAAGGACGGCCTGTTCGGAGAGCAGATCTTCGGACCGAGCCGCGACTGGGAGTGCTCCTGCGGCAAGTACAAGCGAGTGCGCTTCAAGGGCATCGTCTGCGAGCGCTGTGGGGTAGAGGTCACCAAGTCCTCCGTCCGCCGCGAGCGCATGGGCCACATCGAGCTCGCCGCACCGGTCACGCACATCTGGTACTTCAAGGGTGTTCCGAGCCGTCTCGGCTACCTGCTCGACATGGCGCCGAAGGACCTCGAGAAGGTCATCTACTTCGCCGCGTACATGATCATCTCGGTCGACGAGGAGGGCCGTCACGCTGACATGCCCGGCCTCGAGAACGAGCTGCGTCTCGAGATCAAGACCCTCGAGGGGCAGCGCGATGCCCGCATCGCCGACCGTCTCGCGCGCCTGGAAGAGGACCTCGCGGCCCTTGAGGCCGAGGGTGCCAAGAGCGACCAGAAGCGCCGCACCAAGGATGGCGCTGAGAAGGAGATGGGTCAGGCCCGCAAGTCGTTCGACGAGCAGATCGCCCAGCTCGAGCGCGTGTGGGATGACTTCCGCAGCCTCAAGGTCGGCGACCTCAAGCCCGAGGACGCCGTCTTCCACGACCTGCAGGACCGCTTCGGCACGTACTTCGAGGCCTTCATGGGCGCCGAGGCAATCCAGAAGCGCCTCCAGGCTTTCGACCTCGAGGCAGAGAGCGTTGAGCTGCACGACCAGATCGCCAACGGCAAGGGCCAGAAGAAGATCCGCGCCATCAAGCGACTGCGCGTGGTCAACTCCTTCCTGCAGACCGGCAACTCGCCGGCCGCCATGGTGCTCGAGGTTGTCCCGGTGATCCCGCCGGAGCTGCGCCCGATGGTGCAGCTCGACGGTGGCCGCTTCGCGACCTCCGACCTC
>JBIIAR010000224.1:0-4350 GCA_044239765.1 Microbacteriaceae bacterium | reverse complement strand
GCCCTATCTTCGGCTGGCCCGGCAGGTGACGGCTTTGGTGCTCGATGCGGAGCGTCCGCAGCTAGCGCATGTCAGCATCCCGCTCGCAATGAGCTCGGATGCCCTCTCAACCTGGGTTCTTCCGGTGCTGCCCCAGCTGCCCGCGGGCATCACCCTCGACCTGCGGCGCGAGGACCAGGACCACTCCGCCGAGCTGCTGCGCTCGGGAGCGGTGATGGCTGCGATCACCACCGACGCGCATGCGGTGCAGGGCTGCACGGTGACCAGGCTCGGGGTCATGCGCTACCGCCCGATGGCGACACCGGGCTTCGCCGCACGCTGGTTCGCCGACGGGCCCACGGCCGAGGCCCTCGGGGCGGCCCCTATGGTCGTCTTCGACCGCAAGGACGACCTGCAGCACCGCTATCTGCGCGCGCGAACGCGAGCGACACCGCCGACCCACTACATCCCGGGATCCACCGACTTCGCCGAGGCGGTGCGGCTCGGGCTGGGGTGGGGAATGCTGCCCGACCAGCAGACGCAGGGCTGGGAGGCCGCTGGCCACACCCTCGATCTCGACCCGGGACACCACGACGACATCACGCTCTACTGGCAGCAGTGGTCGCTGCACACCCCGGCCCTCGACACCGTCGCCGAGCTGATCGCGTCAGCTGCGACCGCTAGTCTCAGTTGAAGGCGGCCAGAGCCGCGTTGAGTGTAGTCGCAAAGAGCACCCACGCCCAATAGGGAACCAGGAGCGAGGCCGCAAGCCTGCGCACCTTCCAGAAGCGCAGCATCGTCAGCAGCACGGTCACGTCGATCGCGACGATGATGACGAGCGCAATCCACAGCGCCGGCGTGCCGATGAAGGGGTACAGGCCGAAGAACATCGGGGTCCAGATCGCGTTAAGCACCAGCTGCACGACATACATGGCGAGGGCGGGCTTCACGTTGACCCGGGAGCGCTCGCGCCAGACCAGCCAGGCGGCGACGCTCATCAGCGTGTAGAGCAGCGTCCATACCGGACCGAAGAGAAAGTTCGGCGGGTTCCACGCTGCCTTCTCCGCGGTGGCGTACCAGCCGTCGACGTTCTCGGCGGTGGCGATGCTGCCGAGTCCCGCGACAGCGAAGGAGATGGCGATAAAGGCAACGAGCACGAGAGCGGATCTGATCTTCATGGCTCCAGCCTAGGAAGCACCGCCCGCGGTGGCCGGGGGTTGACTACTCGTCGAGGGTGCGCGGCACGATGTTGATGGCGGTGTTCAGCGCCGCCGCGGCGGCGTTGAGGTCGGTCAGCTGTGAGATCTTCTCGTTGTAGGTGGTCTCGCGCGCCTGGATCGAGGAGAACAGCGTGTCGAGGGTGGCCTGCCGCGACAGCAGCGCAGCCCGCTCGTTGTCGAACTGGGCCTGCGAGTCGAACTCGCCCGCATCCGCTCGCGTGTTGAACTCCTCGATGTCGAGGTTGAGCTGGTCGTAGCCGTCGTTGTAGCTGGCAAGGTCGTTCTCGATGTCGACCTTGAGCTGGTCGATCTCGGCGACGAGGGCCGCGGTCTGCGCCTCGATCTGCAGAAAGACGGCGTTCGACTTCACGTGCAGCGCCACGAGAGCCGCGCGGTCGCCGAAGTACTGGTCGTAATACTGCTCGAGCTCCGGGTCGAGGTCGGCGACCTCGGTGCCGATGATGGAGTGCAGCTCGTTCAGGCGCTGCTTCGGCTCGGTACGCGCATAGACCTCCATGCGGGCGATGAAGTCGGCGTCGCCGGTGAGCGTGTCGTACTCCGCCTCGAGAAGCGCGCTGATGCGTGTGCGCTCGTCGGTGCTCATGCGGTCCCAGGCGGCGTGCAGCATCTCGTGGGCGGCGACGACCTCCTCCATGCCGTCGAGCTGCGGGTCGGTGATGTCGAAGAGGGTGATCACCTTGTCGCGGTTCGTGTAGCAGCCGAGAACACCAGAACCCTCTTCGTGGTTCTCGCACACCGTGTTGAACTCGTCAGCCGCGGCGACGACCGGCTGGCTGGCCAGAAAGAGAAACTCGCCGTGGTCGGTCATGGTTGACCGCTCGATGTAGCCCTGCACGACCGCGCTCGGCTCGAAGGTGCGCACGGTCCACTGGTCGACGAGGTACTGCCGGTTGTTGATCGCGAGCACGCTGCCGAGGGCCACAACGGCCAGCACGACGACGGCGACGACGGCGCGGCCGCGGCGGCGCCTGGGGGGTGCGGGCGGGGGAACGTAGAGACCCTGCTGGTAGTCCTCGAACGTCAATGTGATCCTGTCCTCAGTGCCCGACGAGTGGCCCCATAATTCTCGCAGCAATGGATGGGCGTTTCGTGAGCCGCTCCTCGGCGTCGGCGACTCGCATGGCGAGGGTGCCCAGGTTGGCGCCGACGAAGCGCAGTGGCTCGGGCTCCCAGTTCGGCGAGCGGTGGTTGACCCACGGCAGGGCGGTGAGGGCGGTGTCGCGGCCGGTGATGAGGTCCGCCAGCGTGCGTCCGGCCAGGTTGGTGGTGCTCAAGCCGTCGCCGACATAGCCTCCCGCGGTCGCGATGCCGGTGCCGCGGTCGTAGCTCGCCCCAGCGTGCCAGTCGCGGGGCACGCCGAGAGGGCCGCCCCACTCGTGCGTGACCGTGAGCGGGCCGGCAGCCGGAAAGAGCTGCTCCAGTGCGCGCCGCAGGTGGCCGAAGACGGCGGACGACCGGTCGTACCGCGAGCGGATGCGGCTGCCCCAGTGGTATCCGGCCCCGCGCCCACCGAAGGCGAAGCGGTTGTCGGCGGTGCGCTGTCCGTAGACGAGCAGGTGGCGAAAGTCGGTGAAGGTCTGCCCGTGGGCGACGCTGATCTCGTTCCAGACGGCGTCGGGCAGCGGCTCGGTCGCGATCATCAGGGAGTACAGCGGCAGCACCTGGCGGTGCGTCTGCCGCATTGTCGCGGCGTAGCCCTCGGTCGCGACCACGACGGTCTCGCACGAGACCGTTCCCCGGCTGGTTCGAACGGACCGCGCGGCAAAGTCGAGAACCTCCGTGCCCTCGAACAGGCGCACCCCTTTCGCCTCGAGCACCCTGGCCAGGCCGCGCACGAGCTTCGCGGGGTGCAGGCGCGCGCACGCCGGATCGAAGGTGCCGCCATCGCCCCGCAGCTCTATCGCGTCGACCCCGTAGTGGGCGGCCTCAGCGACCTCGGCGCGGGCCGCGCGCTGCTGCACCGCCGTGCGGGCGAAGGCGATGGTGCCGCCGAGCTCGAAGTCGCAGTCGATGCCCTCGGCGGTGGTCACGCGGCCCACCTCGCCCACCGTGGCGATCATGGCGCGCCGCATGGCGAGGGCGGCGTCGAGTCCGTGCCGGCGCTCGAGTGCCGCGGTGGAGGCGGGGAACAGGGCAGAGCACCAGCCGCCGTTGCGGCCGCTCGCCCCGAATCCGGCGATGTTCTTCTCGAGCACGACGATGTCGAGAGTGGGGTCAGCCTTGAGCAGGTAGTACGCGGTCCACAGGCCGGTCAGGCCGCCGCCGATGATGGCGACGTCGGCGCTGAGGTCGCCGGGCAGCGGGTCGCGCGGCGTGAGGTCGTCGGGCACGGTGTCATGCCAGAAGCTCAGCTGGCGGTAGTCGTTCATCGAGTTGCCTACTTTTGTCGCATCGGATGTCGGTTGAGCGACATATGTCGGCAATTCACTGCGGACTGCGACATTGCACGGGTGTACGGCTGGCCCCTGCCAAACATCGATCCCCGCTGTTCCGATGCCCGCAGTGCCGAGCGTGCCCCCGGCCGCGGCGTCGAAATGCCCACATTTGCCGCACGAGTTCCGACGCTGGCGACCAAAGTGGGCAACTCGGCGGGCTTTACAGCCGCGACCACGCCTCGGTCAGCACCCCGCGCAGGATGCCCTCGATCTCGTCGAACTCGGCCGGGCCGATGGTCAGCGGCGGCGCGAGCTGGATCACGGGGTCGCCACGGTCGTCGGCGCGGCAGTACAGGCCGGCGTCGTACAGCGCCTTGGAGAGGAAGCCGCGCAGCAGGCGCTCCGACTCGTCGTCGTTGAAGGTCTCCTTCGTCGCCTTGTCCTTGACGAGCTCGATGCCGAAGAAGTAGCCGTCGCCGCGCACGTCGCCGACGATCGGCAGGTCGAGCAGCTTCTCAAGCGCCGCGCGGAACAGCGGCGAGTTCTCGCGCACGTTCTCGTTGAGCTTCTCCTCCTCGAAGATGTCGAGGTTCTCGAGGGCAACCGCGGCGCTGACCGGGTGACCGCCGAAGGTGTAGCCGTGGTAGAAAGCGGTCGTGCCGTGGCGAAACGGCTCGTAGATGCGGTCCGACACGATGGTCGCGCCGATGGGGGAGTAGCCGCTCGTCATGCCCTTCGCGCAGGTGATCATGTCG
>JBIIAR010000222.1:0-4381 GCA_044239765.1 Microbacteriaceae bacterium | reverse complement strand
ACGACGACTCGCACGGGGCGGGGCAGAGGCGACCGGTGAACTCTGGGAAGTTGTTGGTCGCGTGCAGGCGCTCGATAGCCTGACGTCCCTCTCCACGCCACGTGAGGTCGTTCCACTCTGGAATGAGGTTGCCGAGCGGGCAGCCCTGGTGGCAGAACGGGATGCCGCAGTCCATGCAGCGCCCGGCCTGACGGCGAACCGTGGCCGAATCACCCTGCTCGTAGACCTCTTTCCAGTCCATGAGGCGCAGCGCGACGGGACGACGGGCAGGAAGCTCGCGCTCCTGCGTCTTCAGAAAGCCCTTGGGATCAGCCACCGGTTACCTCCAGGATCCGGCCCCAGACGACATCGCCATCGGGGTCGAGACCCTCGTCGGCAGCCGTCTGGCGGGTTGCGAGCACTGCGGCGTAGTCGCGCGGCAGCACCTTGGTGAATCGGGCGAGCGCGGCGTCGAGGTCGGCCAGCATCGATGCGGCGAGTGCGGAGTCCGTCTCGGTGACGTGGCGCTGCAGCAGGTCGGTGATGATGGCGACGTCGGCGCTGCCCAGCGGTGACAGCGTGAGCTCGCCCGAGTCGAGCGCCTGCGCGTTGACACGCTCTGGCTTGAGATCGTGAATGTAGGCGGTGCCGCCCGACATTCCCGCGCCCAGGTTGCGGCCGGTGCCGCCGAGGATCAGCGCGAGTCCACCGGTCATGTACTCGAGCGCGTGGTCGCCAACGCCCTCGACGACTGCCGTGGCGCCGGAGTTGCGCACCAGGAACCGCTCCCCCACGATGCCGCGCAGGAACATGCTTCCCTGTGTGGCGCCGTAGCCGATGACGTTGCCGGCGATGACGTTCTTCTCGGCCGCGAAGACACTCGTGCGATCCGGACGGATGACGATCTCACCGCCGCAGAGTCCCTTGCCCACATAGTCGTTGCTGTCACCCTCGAGGCGCAGCGTGATACCGCTCGGCAGGAACGCGCCGAACGACTGCCCGGCGGTGCCGGTCAGCCTCACGGTGATCGTGCCGGTCGGCAGCCCGTGCTCGCCGTGGCGCACCGTGACCTCGTGGCCGAGCATGGTGCCGACGGCGCGCTCGGTGTTGCGGATGCTGCATTCGATCTCGACGCTCTCGCCGTTCTCGAGGGCGGCGCGCGCCTGCTTGATCAGCTCCTGGTCGAAGTGCTTCTCGAGCTCGTGCTTCTGCGTGGTGCGGTTGGAGCGCGGCTCGTCGTCGGCGAACTCCGGCCCGATCAGGATCGGCGACAGGTCGAGCCCGTCGGCCTTCCAGTGCTCGATAGCGCGGTTGACGTCGAGCACCTCGTGGTGTCCTACGGCCTCCTCGATCGAGCGGAATCCCAGCTCGGCGAGGTACTCGCGCACCTCCTGCGCGAGAAACTCCATGAAGTTGACGACGAACTCCGGCTTGCCGGTGAAGCGCTTGCGCAGCTCAGGGTTCTGGGTGGCAACGCCGACGGGGCAGGTGTCGAGGTGGCACACGCGCATCATGATGCAGCCGCTGATGACGAGGGGCGCGGTTGCGAAGCCGAACTCCTCTGCGCCCAGCAGCGCGCCGATGACGACGTCGCGTCCGGTCTTCATCTGGCCGTCCACCTGCACGACGACGCGGTCCCGCATGCCGTTGAGCATGAGGGTCTGCTGCGTCTCGGCGAGGCCGAGCTCCCAGGGCGTGCCCGCGTGCTTGAGCGAGTTGAGGGGGCTTGCACCCGTTCCCCCGTCGTGGCCGCTGACGAGCACGACGTCGGCAAGCGCCTTGGTCACACCCGCGGCGACGGCGCCGATGCCGGACTGGCTAACCAGCTTGACGTGCACCCGTGCGGACGGGTTCGCGCGCTTCACGTCGAAGATCAGCTGCTTGAGGTCTTCGATCGAGTAGATGTCGTGGTGCGGCGGCGGCGAGATGAGGCCGACGCCCGCGGTGGAGTGGCGCGTGCGCGCGATCCACGGGTAGACCTTGGTGGCCATCAGCTGGCCGCCCTCGCCGGGCTTGGCACCCTGCGCCATCTTGATCTGGATGTCGGTCGCGTGCGTCAGGTAGAGGCTCGTTACTCCGAAGCGCCCAGAGGCAACCTGCTTGATGGCGGACCGACGGGTGGGGTCGAGAAGACGGTCGACGTCTTCTCCGCCCTCACCGGTGTTGCTCTTGCCGCCGATCGAGTTCATGGCGACAGCGAGGGTGGTGTGCGCCTCCTCGCTGATCGATCCGTAGCTCATCGCACCGGTCGAGAAGCGCTTCACGATAGACGACACCGACTCGACCTCGTCGATTGGAACCGCGGGACGCAGGCCCTTCTTGAAGCTGAAGAGTCCGCGCATCGTCATCAGGCCCTCGGCCTGGTCGTCGACGAGCTTCGTGTACTCGCGGAAGATGTCGTAGCGGCGCTCACGCGTGGCGTGCTGCAGACGGAAGACGGTGTCCGGGTTGAAGAGGTGCGGCGGTCCCTCGCGGCGCCACTGGTACTCGCCGCCGGTAGCCAGGCGCTCGTGGGCGCTGATGGCGCCATCCTCGGGGTACGCGGCAGCGTGGCGCGCGGCGCTCTCGGCCGCGATGACGTCGATGCCGACGCCACCGAGCAGCGTGGAGGTGCCGGTGAAGTACTTCTCGACGAGCTCCGGGCTGAGGCCGAGGGCCTCGAAGGCCTGAGCCCCCGCGTAGGAGCCGACGACCGAGATGCCCATCTTCGACATGATCTTGAGAACGCCCTTGCCGAGCCCCTTGATGAGGTTCTTGACGGCGTACTCGGGGGTGAGCCCGGTGATCATGCCGCTGCGAACGAGCTCTTCGACGCTCTCCATCGCGAGGTACGGGTTGATCGCACTCGCGCCGTAGCCGACGAGCAGCGCCACGTGGTGCACCTCGCGAACGTCACCGGCCTCGACGATGAGCCCGACCTTCATGCGGTTCTCTTTGCGGATCAGGTGGTGGTGGATCGCCGCCAGCATGAGCAGCGACGGCATCGGGGCGAGATCGCGGTTGGAGTCGCGATCGCTGAGCACGATGAACTGCGCGCCGTTCTCGATCGCCGTGTCGACCTCGGCGCACATCTCCTCGATGCGACGCTCCATTGCCTGCGGGCCCTCGTCCACGCGGTAGAGACCCTTGATCGTCACCGTCGGGCGGCGACCGCTCATGGTCTCGAAGTGCTGGATCTTGGCAAGCTCGTCGTTGTCGATCACCGGGAAGTCGAGGATGATCTGGCGCGCGTGCTCCGGGGTGGCCGCGAGCAGGTTGCGCTCCGGGCCGAGCCCGAGCTTCATCGAGGTGACCACCTCTTCGCGAAGCGAGTCGAGCGGCGGGTTGGTGACCTGCGCGAACTGCTGCGCGAAGTAGTCGAAGAGCAGGCGCGGGCGGTCGGAGAGCACGGCGACCGGGCTGTCCGATCCCATGGCCCCGAGGGGCTCCGCGCCGTTCTTCGCCATCGGCATGAGCAGGATTCGCACCTCTTCCTCGGTGTAGCCGAAGGTGCGCTGTCGACGGGTGACGCTCGCCGGGGTGTGCACGATGTGCTCGCGCTCCGGCAGGTCTTTGAGGTGGATGCGGCCCTTCTCCAGCCAGTCGCCGTAGGGCTGCGCCGCAGCGAGCTCTGCCTTGATCGTGTCGTCCTCGATGATCGCGCCGTTGACGGTGTCGACGAGGAACATCTTGCCCGGGCGCAGGCGGCCCTTGCGCACGACCTTGCTCGGGTCGACGTCGATGACGCCGATCTCGCTGGCGAGAACGACGAGGCCGTCGTCGGTCACGAGGAAGCGGCCGGGGCGCAGTCCGTTGCGGTCCAGGGTGGCGCCGACTAGGGATCCGTCGGTGAAGACAAGGGCGGCGGGGCCGTCCCACGGCTCCATGAGCATGGAGTGGTACTCGTAGAAGTCACGACGCACGGGGTCGATGTCGACCTGGTTCTCCCAGGCCTCCGGCACCATCATCATGATCGAGTGCGGCAACGAGCGGCCGCTGAGGGTCAGCAGCTCCACGACCTCGTCGAAGCTGGCCGAGTCGCTCGCACCGGGCGAGTTGATCGGCAGGATCGGCGTGAGGTCGCCGAGCAGCTCGGACTCGAGCTGCGACTGGCGGGCGCGCATCCAGTTGCGGTTGCCCTGCACGGTGTTGATCTCGCCGTTGTGGGCGATCATGCGGAAGGGCTGGGCCAGCGGCCACGACGGGAAGGTGTTCGTCGAGTAGCGGGAGTGCACGAGGGCGAGCTTCGAGGCGAAGCGCTCGTCACTGAGGTCGGGGTAGAACGGCTCCAGCTGGAGGGTCGTCACCATTCCCTTGTAGACGAGGGTGCGGCTGGAGAGCGACGGGAAGTAGGCGCCGAACTCGCGCTCAGCACGCTTGCGCAGGCGGAAGACGAGGCGGTCGAGCTCGATCCCGGCGATCT
>JBIIAR010000013.1:0-16598 GCA_044239765.1 Microbacteriaceae bacterium | reverse complement strand
GAAGCCGAGAATGTGCGTGCCATCGGGAACGATGACGAGCTTGTCGCGCAGCGGGATGGTGCCGGCGATCGCCGCACCGAGGATCAGACCCGGGTTGTTCTCGGTGTCTTGCGCGAGCTCGTACAGAGCTGACTCCGCCTCGCCCAGCAGAGCGGCGATGTCGACACCGGCGAGGCCGGAGGGCACGAGGCCGAAAGCGGTGAGCGCGCTGTAGCGGCCGCCGACGTTCGGGTCGGCGTTGAAGACTCGGTAGCCGTCTTTGCGGGCCGAGACGTCAAGCGGTGAGCCCGGGTCGGTCACGACAACGATGCGCTCGAGCGGGTCGATGCCCGCATCGCGGAAGGCCTTCTCGTAGCTGCGCTTCTGGCTGTCGGTCTCGACGGTTCCGCCGGACTTGGAGCTGATGATGACCGCGGTCGTGGCGAGGCGGTGGTTGAGTGCCGCCAGCACCTGGCCGGGGTCGGTCGAGTCGAGCACGGTGAGGTCGACGCCATTGGTGCGCGTGATGACCTCGGGGGCGAGCGACGAGCCGCCCATGCCGCCGAGCACGAAGTGGTCGACGCCGAAGTCGTCGACGAGCTTCTCGCGAAGCTCGAGGATGTCGCCGATGAGTCCCTGCGAGATCGCAACGGACTCGACCCAGCCGAGGCGGATCGCGGCCTCGGACTCGGCCTCTGGTCCCCAGAGGGAGTTGTCGCCACCCGTGATGCGGCTGGCGACCAGGTCGCTCACCAGCTGGGGAACGACACGGTCAACCGCTTCTGCTGCAAAGCCGGAGACGGCGATGCGAACACTCACTTGGCGGCCTCGAGAGCAGCGGACACGGTGTCGAGCAGTTCGTTCCAGCTGACGATGAACTTCTCAACGCCCTCCTTCTCGAGCAGCGCGGTGACCTCGTCGAGCGAGATGCCCTGGGCGTTGATTGCCTCGACGACCTCGGTCGCGGCGGCGTAGGAGCCGGTGACAGCGTCGCCGGTGATCACGCCGTGGTCGAAGGTTGCCTCGAGCGTCTTCTCCGGCATGGTGTTGACGACGTTGGCGACGGCGAGCTCGGTGACATAGAGCGTGTCGGGCAGGTTCGGGTCCTTGACGCCGGTGGACGCCCACAGGGGACGCTGCGCGTTGGCCCCAGCGTCGAGCAGCGCCTTCGCGCGGTCGGTGGCGAAGGCCTTCTCGAAGACCTGGTAGGCCAGCTGGGCGTTGGCGACGCCGACCTTGCTCTTCAGCGCGAGTGCCTCGGGGGTGCCGATGGCCTCGAGGCGCTTGTCGATCTCGGTGTCGACACGCGACACGAAGAACGAGGCAACCGAGTGGATGGTCGACAGGTCGAGACCCGCGGCCTTCGCCTGCTCGAGGCCGGTCAGGTAGGCGTCGATGACAGCCGCGTGACGCTCGAGGCTGAAGATCAGCGTGACGTTGATGCTGATGCCCTTGGCGGTGAGAGCGGTGATCGCCTCGAGGCCCTCGATCGTGGCCGGAACCTTGATCATGACGTTCGGGCGGTTGACCTTCTCGAAGAGCGCGGTGCCCTGCTCGATGGTGGCGGCGGCGTCGTGGGCGAAGCCGGGCTCGACCTCGATCGAGACACGGCCGTCCTGGCCCGCGGTCGAGTCGTAGATGCCGCGGAAGATGTCGCAGCCGGCGGCCACGTCATCCGTGGTGATCTCGAAGACGGCGTCGGTGACGCTGGTTCCCGCCTTGGCGAGGGTCGAGACCTGCTCGTCATAGGTGGTGCCCTTGGCGAGAGCGCCGGCGAAGATCGTCGGGTTGGTGGTGACGCCGACGACGTTCTTCTCTGCGATGAGCGTCTCGAGGCCGCCCGACTGGATGCGGTCGCGCGAGAGGTCATCGAGCCAGATGCTGACGCCGACGGCGGACAGTGCTGCGGTGGGGGTAGTCATGTTCTCTTCTTCCTTGCCAGCGCCTAGGACGCGCTGATCGAGTCCTTGGCGGCGGCCACGACGGCCTCGGTGGTGATTCCGAATTCACGGAACAGGGTCTTGTAGTCGGCCGACGCACCGAAGTGCTCGATCGAGACGGAGCGGCCGGCGTCGCCGACGTACTTCGCCCAGCCGAGGCTGAGTCCGGCCTCGACAGAGACGCGGGCCGTGACGGCGGCGGGGAGCACCGACTCGCGGTACTCGGCGGTCTGCTCCTCGAACCATTCGAGGCTCGGGGCCGAGACGACGCGGGCGTTGACGCCCTCGGCCTTCAGCGCCTCACGAGCGTCGACGGCGAGCTGCAGCTCGGAGCCGGTGGCGATGAGTATGACATCGGGGGTTCCGTTGGGAGCCTCGGCGAGCACATACGCGCCCTTGGCCACGTTCTTCGCCGAGGCGAAGGTCTCGCCGCTGGCGTCACCCTCTCCGCGGGCGTAGACGGGGATGTTCTGGCGGGTCAGCGCGATACCGGCCGGGCCCTCGCGGCGCTCGAGGATCGTCTTCCACGCGTAGGCAACCTCGTTCGCGTCACCGGGACGCACGATGTCGAGGCCCGGGATCGCGCGGAGCGTGGCGAGCTGCTCGATCGGCTGGTGGGTGGGTCCGTCTTCGCCGAGCGCGACGGAGTCGTGCGTCCAGACGTAGATGGCCGGCGCCTTCATGAGCGCGGCGAGGCGAACGGCCGGGCGCATGTAGTCGCTGAAGATGAGGAAGGTGCCGCCGAAGGGGCGGGTGTTTCCGTGCAGAACAATGCCGTTGAGGATCGCGCCCATCGCGTGCTCGCGAATGCCGAAATGCAGCACGCGGCCCGACTCGCTGGCAGTCCACTCGTGGGTCGACCACTTCTGCGGCACGAAGGATCCGCCGCCCTCGATGGTGGTGAGGTTCGACTCGGCGAGGTCGGCGGAGCCGCCCCAGAGCTCGGGGATGACACCGGCGAGGGCGTTGATCACCTTGCCGGATGCGGCACGGGTCGACACCTCCTTGCCAGCCTCGAAGACCGGGAGGGCTGCCTCGACGCCGTCGGGAAGCTCGCCCGTGAGAACACGGTCGAGCAGCTGCTTCTTCTCGGGGTTGGCGGCGGCCCAGGTGTCGAGCTGCTTCTGCCACTCTGCGTGCTCGGCCTGGCCGCGCTCCACAGCCTTGCGGGTGTGGGCGATGACCTCGTCGGCGACCTCGAAGGTCTTCTCCGGGTCGAAGCCGAGAACGGACTTGACGGCGGCCAGCTCTTCGGCGCCGAGAGCGGAGCCGTGGATCTTGCCGGAGTTCTGCTTCTTCGGGCTTGGCCATCCGATGATGGTCTTGAGGATGATGAGCGACGGCTTGTCGGTGACGCCCTTGGCGGCCTCGATCGCGTCGTTGAGGGCGGCGATGTCTTCGACGTACTCGCCCGTCTTCTTCCAGTCGACGACCTGCACGTGCCAGCCGTAGGCGAGGTAGCGCGCGTGCACGTCCTCGGTGAAGGCGATGTTGGTGTCGTCCTCGATCGAGATCTGGTTGGAGTCGTAGATCGCGATGAGGTTGCCGAGCTCCTGGTGGCCGGCGAGCGAGGAGGCCTCGCTGGTGACGCCCTCCTGCAGGTCGCCGTCGCCGGCGATCGTGTAGATGAAGTGGTCGAAGGGGCTCGTGCCCGGGGCGGCCGTCGGGTCGAAGAGGCTGCGCTCGTAGCGGGCGGCGTAGGCGAAGCCGACGGCCGAGGCGAGGCCCTGGCCGAGCGGGCCCGTGGTGATCTCGACGCCGTCCGTGTGGCCATATTCCGGGTGACCCGGGGTCAGTGACCCCCAGGTACGGAGGGCCTTGAGGTCATCGAGCTCGAGGCCGTAGCCGCCGAAGTAGAGCTGCACGTACTGGGTGAGCGAGCTGTGGCCGACCGACAGGATGAAGCGGTCACGACCGATCCACTCGTTGTCGCTCGGGTCGCGGCGCATGACCTTCTGGAAGAGCAGGTACGCGGCGGGGGCGAGGCTCATGGCCGTTCCCGGGTGCCCGTTTCCAACCTTCTCCACGGCGTCTGCCGCGAGGATTCGTGCAGTGTCTACTGCCTTGTTGTCGATCGGTTCCCAGGAGAGAGCTGCCACGAGATTGATGACCCTTCTTGATGCTCTACAGCGGACAGGACAGGCCGCTGGTGGGTAAAGCTGCTGCCTGCCGTGTAGAACGGACCCGGGCAGCCTGAACGACCGGAGGACGAAGGCTGGATGGGGTGCCAGAGCGTGGCAAGCATTGACAAGTATAGAGAATGTGCATAACTGCCGCGTGGCCTTGACGCCGCACGTACAAGGGGTCGAACAAAGCAGTGCCTAGAATTGATCCCATGAGCGCGAGCGTTGAGACCCGAGTCGACCGGGAGTCCATCGGCGTTCTGCGCACCATCAAGGCCTACGTGGCCCTCACCAAGCCCCGCGTGATCGAGCTGCTGCTGGTCACCACCGTGCCGGTGATGATCCTGGCGGAGCGCGGCATCCCCAATCTCTGGCTCGTTCTCGCGACTCTTGTCGGCGGTTCGCTCAGCGCCGGCTCGGCCAACGCCTTCAACTGCTACATCGACCGCGACATCGACCGCGTGATGAAGCGCACCTCGAAGCGCCCGCTCGTGACGGGGGAGCTGACCGACCGGCAGGCGCTCGTGTTCGCCTGGGTTATCGGCATCGCCTCTGCCCTGTGGCTCGGCCTGCTCGTGAACTGGCTGTCGGCCGCGCTGTCGGTGGCCGCGATCCTGTTCTACGTCTTCATCTACACGCTGCTGCTCAAGCGTCGCACCCCGCAGAACATCGTCTGGGGTGGCATCGCCGGCTGCATGCCGGTGCTCATCGGCTGGGCAGCGGTCAACAACTCGCTCGACTGGCCGGCCCTTGTGCTCTTCGGCATCGTGTTTCTCTGGACGCCGCCGCACTACTGGCCGCTGTCGATGCGCTACCGCGCCGACTACCAGTCGGCCAACGTGCCGATGCTCGCCGTCGTTCGCGGCCGCACCGTCGTCGGACTGCAGGTCGTGCTCTACGCCTGGGCGACGGTTGTCTGCTCGCTGCTGCTCATTGCGATCGCCGAGATGGGCCTGCTCTACGCGATTGTCGCCCTGCTCTCTGGCGTGTGGTTCATCTACGAGTCGCACCGCCTCTACAGCACGGCGATCCGCCACGACGAGGTCAAGCCAATGCGGGTGTTCCACTCGAGCATCAGCTACCTGACGCTCGTCTTTCTCGCGGTGGGCATCGACCCGCTACTGCACTTCGCCATTCTCTAGCGGCTCGACGGCCGAGTCACGCAGGCTCAGCAGCACCGCGGTCATCGCGGCCGCGAGCATGCAGGCCAGCACCATGTGCGCGGCGACGAGCGGCTCGGGAAGGCCCAGCCGCGCCTGCGCGAGTCCGACGGCGATCTGCACCAGCTCGATGACGACCAGCAGCGCCGAGAAGCGAACAAGCCGGCGGATGCCGAGGCGCAGCGCCCCGAGCACGAGCCCGATGCTCAGCGCGAAGGCGGCGTAGGCGGGCCAGCTGTGGAAGTGCTGCAGCAGCTCCGAGTTGAGGCCGTTGCGCGATGCGCCGCCGTCGCCCGCGTGCGGGCCCGATCCGGTGGTGATGATGCCGAGGATCACGGTGATGAAGACGAAGGCGGCAGCAGTCCATGCCAGGGCGCGGAACCATCCGGGGGCGCTGAACGAGGAGCCCCGAGGGCCGTAGTAGACGCGGAACACGAAGACTGCCGCCAGCACCACGAGCACGACGCTGACGAAGAAGTGAAGCCCGACCACGTAGGGGTTGAGGTTGGTGAGCACGGTGATGCCGCCGAGCACGGCCTGCAGCACGATGCTGAAGCAGGGAACAAGAGCGAGCCAGAAGAGATCGCGGCGCCGCTTTCGCAGGCGCACGATCAGCAGGAAGGTGATGATCGCGACGATCTGGATCACGAAGAAGAGCAGGCGGTTGCCGAACTCGATAACCCCGTGGATGCCCATCTCGGGCGTCGTCACGAATGAGCCCTCAGTGCACTGCGGCCAGGTCGGGCAGCCGAGGCCAGAGGCCGTGAGGCGCACCGCGCCGCCGGTGAGCACGATGAGCAGTTGGATGCCGAGAGACAGCCACGCGAAGACGCGCACCCGTCGGTCGATCGTTGTCGGGAGCCACTTCACGGCCTAAGTCTAAGCAGGCCGTTGCTGGGTCGTTGCCGTGCTCTCCCTGACAGTGGCACTCGAGGCCTGTAAGCTTGGAAGGCTCGGGAAAACATGGTCGTTTCGGGGGATCGAGGGCGACAGATTGCCCGTCGCCTCACGCTTCCGCACCGAATCACCCCTGAGCCACCCACGAACTTCCGGTCTCAACGACCGGGGAATGCCGCGGCCGCGATAACGGTTTGAAGCGGCGAAGGAAGAGGTAGAGATGTCTGATGTGCTCATCGACCGACCAGAGCTGAACAGTCTTGGCCAGTACGAGTTCGGCTGGTCCGACTCCGACGCCGCTGGAGCCTCCGCGAAACGCGGGCTCAGCCAGGAGGTTGTCGAGAACATCTCCAACCTCAAGAACGAGCCGGAGTCGATGCGCAAGCTGCGCCTCAAGGGCCTCGACCTCTTCGGCAAGAAGCCCATGCCCACCTGGGGTGCCGACCTCAGCGGCATCGACTTCGACAACATCAAGTACTTCGTGCGCTCGACCGAGAAGCAGGCGCAGACCTGGGACGACCTTCCGGACGACATCAAGAACACCTACGAGAAGCTCGGCATCCCCGAGGCGGAGCGCCAGCGCCTCGTCAGCGGTGTCGCGGCCCAGTACGAGTCCGAGGTGGTCTACCACACCATCAACGCGGAGCTCGAGGCTCAGGGTGTGATCTTCATGGACACCGACACCGCCCTGCGCGAGCACCCCGAGTTCTTCGACGAGTACTTCGCGACCGTCATTCCTCCGGGAGACAATAAGTTCGCAGCGCTGAACACGGCCGTCTGGTCGGGTGGGTCGTTCGTGTACGTGCCGAAGGGCGTGCACGTCGAGATTCCGCTGCAGGCCTACTTCCGCATCAACACCGAGAACATGGGCCAGTTCGAGCGCACGCTCATCATCGCCGACGAGGGCAGCTACGTTCACTACATCGAGGGCTGCACCGCCCCGATCTACAAGAGCGACTCGCTGCACTCCGCCGTCGTCGAGATCATCGTCAAGAAGAACGCCCGCGTTCGCTACACGACGATTCAGAACTGGTCGAACAACGTCTACAACCTGGTCACCAAGCGCGCGATCGCGCACGAGGGCGCGACCATGGAGTGGATCGACGGAAACATCGGCTCCAAGGTCACCATGAAGTACCCGAGCATCTTCCTCGTGGGGGAGCACGCCAAGGGCGAGACCCTCAGCGTCGCCTTCGCCGGCCCCGGCCAGCACCAGGACGCGGGAGCGAAGATGATCCACATGGCGCCGTACACGACGTCGTCGATCGTCTCGAAGTCCATTGCCCGTGGCGGCGGCCGCGCCGGCTATCGCGGCGAGGTTCGCGTTGACGAGAAGGCCCACCACTCGGCCAACACGGTGCGCTGTGACGCGCTGCTCGTCGACACGATCTCGCGCTCCGACACCTACCCGTCGATCGACATCCGTGTCGACGACGTGCAGCTCGGCCACGAGGCCACCGTCTCGCGCGTCAGCGCTGAGCAGCTCTTCTACCTGCAGTCCCGCGGCATGCCAGAAGACGAGGCGATGGCCATGATCGTGCGCGGCTTCATCGAGCCGATCGCCCGCGAACTCCCCATGGAGTACGCCCTTGAACTCAACAAGCTCATCGAGATGAGCATGGAAGGCTCCGTAGGCTAAATGTCCGTCGTCACACCCGAACAGCACGGCGCAGTAGCGCACAGCGATGGGGGATGGGGCCGTTCCGACGTGCCCGTTCAGACCCGCTCCGACCGCTTCACGTCGAACGACCCCGCAGCGCACCCGGAGGTGACTGGCCGCGAGCTCGAATGGAAGCTCACGCCGGTTGCCCTCATCCGCCCGCTCATCGACGGAACGCTCGACGGGTCGGCCTACGCCTACGCATCGGCGCAGACCGACGGCATGAAGATCGAGTGGCTGCCCGCCGGTCACCCGAGCATCGGCACCGCCGGCGCCGCGGAGGAGAAGGCCTCGGCCAACGCCTGGTCGTCGATCGAGCACGCGCTGAGCATCACCGTCTCTGGCGACGAGCAGCAGCAGGCCACGATCACCCGCGCCAACCTCGGCACCGTGCCGCGCGCAGCGCACACCGTCATCACCGGCAAGCGCGGCAGCACCGGCCTGGTCGTGCTGCAGGGCAGCGGCGAGGCGAACCTCAGCGAGAACGTCGAGATCGTCGTCGAGGACGACGCCCACCTCACCGTGGTCTCCGTGCAGGAATGGGCGGATGACGCCACCCACCTCGCAACGCACTTCGCGACCGTGGGCCGCAACGCCCAGCTTCGCCACATCGTGGTCTCGCTCGGCGGCAAGGTCGTTCGCGTGATCCCGTCGGTGCACCTCAACGGCGAAGGCGCCGACACCGAGATGTACGGCGTCTACTTCGCCGACGCGGGCCAGCACCTCGAGCAGCGCCCCTACCTGCACCACGCGGGCCCCAACACCCGCGGTCGCGTCAACTACAAGGGCGCTCTGCAGGGCGAGGGCGCGCACACCGTCTGGGTCGGCGACGTGCTCATCGGACCCGACGCGGCCGGCACTGACAGCTACGAGCAGAACCGCAACCTGGTGCTCAGCGAGGGCACCCGTGCGGACTCGATCCCGAACCTCGAGATCGAGACCGGCGACATCCTCGGCGCGGGCCACGCGAGCGCGACCGGCCGTTTCGACGACGAGCAGCTGTTCTACCTGCAGGCGCGCGGCATCTCGGAGGACGAGGCACGCCGTCTCGTCGTTCTTGGATTCCTCACCGAGATCATCCAGAAGATCGGGCAGTCGACGATCGAGGCCCACCTGCTCGCCGCCGTCGAGGCCGAGCTTGGCGGTGTCGCGTAATGGCCGCCGAGAAAGTCTGCCCGCTGGCAGAGCTCGAGGTGAACACCGCCCGCAAGGTGGTCGTCGACGGCGTGCCGATCGCTCTCGTGCTCGACGCCAACGGTGACGTGCACGCCATCGGCGACACCTGCACGCACGGCGACATCTCGCTGAGCGAGGGCTTCGTCGAAGACGACACCCTCGAGTGCTGGGCCCACGGCTCGAAGTTCAAGCTCACCACGGGCAAGCCCCTCACCCTCCCGGCCTACGAGCCGGTTCCCGTCTACGCGGTGACTATCACCGACGGCGACATCTACATCGATCCAAGCGACACGGTCGCGGTTTAGGAAGCAGTCATGTCAGTACTCGAAGTCAAGGATCTCCGCGTCAGCGTCGAGACCGAGCAGGGCACCAAGCAGATCCTCAAGGGCGTCGACCTCACGGTCAACGAGGGCGAGATCCACGCCATCATGGGCCCCAACGGCTCGGGCAAGTCGACCCTCGCGTACACGATCGCCGGTCACCCGAAGTACCACGTCGAAGGCGGATCGGTGAAGCTCGACGGCGTTGAGATCCTCGAGCTGGCGGTTGACGAGCGCGCGCGCCTCGGCCTCTTCCTCGCCATGCAGTACCCGGTGGAGATCCCCGGTGTGACCGTCTCGAACTTCCTCCGCACCGCGAAGACCGCGATCGACGGCGAGGCTCCGGCCCTGCGCCCGTGGCTCAAGGAGATCAAGGGCTCGATGGAGGCGCTGCGCATGGACAAGGCCTTCGCCGACCGCAACGTCAACGAGGGCTTCTCTGGCGGCGAGAAGAAGCGCCACGAGATCCTTCAGCTCGAGTTGCTCAAGCCGAAGTTCGCGATCCTCGACGAGACCGACTCCGGCCTCGACGTCGACGCGCTCAAGATCGTCTCCGAGGGTGTCAACCGCGCCAAGGAGAACACCGGACTCGGCCTGCTGCTCATCACCCACTACACGCGCATCCTGCGCTACATCAAGCCGGACTTCGTGCACGTCTTCGTCGACGGCAAGGTCGCCGAAGAGGGCGGCTCCGAGCTCGCTGACCGCCTCGAGGACGAGGGCTACGACCGCTTCCTCCCGGCCGGCGCGAGCACAGAGGCGTAACGTAGAAGCATGGCTACCGCACTCGCACCGGCACTCTTCGACCAGGTCGAAGAGGCTCTCAAAGATGTCGTGGACCCCGAGCTCGGCGTCAACGTCGTCGACCTCGGCCTCATCTACGACCTCACCTGGGACGAGGAGAACAACGCCCTCATCATCAGCATGACGCTGACCTCTGCCGGCTGCCCGCTCACCGACGTGCTCGAGGAGCAGACGGCGCAGGCGCTTGACGGCGTCGTCGACGCCTTCCGCATCAACTGGGTGTGGATGCCGCCGTGGGGTCCGGAGAAGATCACCGACGACGGTCGCGACATGATGCGCGCGCTCGGCTTCAATATGTAACTCGTTCACTGCCCGCATCCATTTGCGGCAGATTGCACCCTGATGGCTCTGCCACCTGTCATCTGACGCAAATGGATGATGAAGACGGCCTGGTGCGTGAGCACCGGCTCCGCGTTCTCAGCGGGATCGTGCTGCCCGCGGTTGGAATCAACCCCGCGGCCTAACGCGAGATGCCCCGGTCTGGCGACCGGGGCATCCGTGCGTTTCGAGGTCTAGTCCTCGTCGGTGAGAGTCTTGGACTCCGAGCGCTTCACGCCGAACCAGGCAAGGCGAATGAAGCCCGCCGCGAGCGCCGCCTTGATGACGCCGCCGACGATGAAGGGGTAGAGGCCGCTCTGCAGCACCGCGTTGAGGTCGTTGTCGAAGCCGTTCGCTCCGAGCCAGAATGCGAGCCACGGCAGGCCGAAGGCGAAGGTGACCACCGTTCCGGCGCCGAAGGCCGCGAGTGCCTTGAGAATGCGGTGGTCCCACTCGCGCTGGGCGAGCCAGCCGGTCAGGGCTGCGGCGAAGATGAAGCCGATGATGTAGCCACCGGTGGGACCGCCGACGATGGCGAGGCCGTGGGTCGCGTCGCTGAAGACGGGGACGCCGACGATGCCGAGCACCGCGTAGAGCGTGAGCGAGATCGCGCCGCGCGCCGCACCGAGCGAGGCGCCGACGAGAAGCACCGCGAGGGTCTGGCCGGTGATCGGCACGGGAACCATGGGAACGGCCAGCTGTGCGGCGAGCGAGACGAAGGCGGCGCCAGCCGCGACGAGCACGACATCGGTCGCGAGACGACGGGTGAAGATGCGGTCAGCGAGCGTCGGACGGCCGACGGCGAGAGTCAAAGTCATGCCAAGTAGACTATCTGCTTGAATCCCCCCTCCTGCGTTGTCGAAACGCGATGAAACAATAGGACTTTGCCTGTGCTCTCCGTTAACGACCTCGAACTCCGCGTCGGGGCACGTCTGCTCATGGATGGCGTGACTTTTCGCGTCGACAAGGGCGACAAGATCGGTCTGGTGGGCCGCAACGGAGCGGGCAAGACCACACTGACCAAGACCCTCGCCGGTGAGCTGCAGCCTGCTGCCGGCACCATCAACTTCACTGGCGAGATCGGGTACCTTCCCCAGGATCCCCGCAGCGGCAACCCCGAAGACCTCGCGCGCACCCGCATCCTCGACGCCCGCGGCCTCGGCCAGATCGTCATCGACATGCAGCAGGCGATGACCGACATGGCCAGCAGCGACACTGCGGTCAGCGAGAAGGCGATGCGCAAGTACAGCAACCTCGAGGAGCGCTTCACCGCCCTCGGTGGCTATACGGCGGAGGCGGAGGCGGCGAGCATTGCGTCCAACCTCAGCCTGCCCGACCGCATTCTCGACCAGCCGCTCTCGACCCTCTCTGGTGGTCAGCGCCGCCGCATCGAGCTCGCCCGTATCCTGTTCTCTGGAGCAGACACCATGCTGCTCGATGAGCCGACCAACCACCTTGACGCCGATTCAGTCGTCTGGCTGCGCGAGTTCCTCAAGAACTTCCAGGGCGGACTGATCGTGATCACCCACGATGTGGACCTCGTTGAGGAGACCGTCAACAAGGTCTTCTACCTCGACGCCAACCGCCAGACGATCGACCAGTACAACATGGGGTGGAAGAACTACCACCGCCAGCGTGCTGCCGACGAGGAGCGCCGCAAGAAGGAGCGCCAGAACGCCGAGAAGAAGGCGG
This sequence comes from Microbacteriaceae bacterium, assembly GCA_044239765.1. Lineage (GTDB taxonomy): Bacteria > Actinomycetota > Actinomycetes > Actinomycetales > Microbacteriaceae > Conyzicola. The sequence continues at coordinate 4,529 of JBIIAR010000013.1, read as the reverse complement.
GTGTGCTGCAGGCGCAGGCCGCGAAGTTCGGCGCGAAGGCATCCAAGGCCGCTGCGGCCCACCAGATGGTCGCCCGCGCAGAGAAGCTGCTCAGCGGCCTCGACGAGGTGCGCGCCGTAGACCGGGTCGCGAAGCTGCGGTTCCCCGAGCCGGCCCCCTGCGGCAAGACGCCGCTCATGGCCGAGAACCTCTCGAAGAGCTACGGCTCGCTCGAGATCTTCGCCGCTGTCGACCTCGCTATCGACCGCGGCTCCAAGGTCGTCGTCCTGGGTCTCAACGGCGCAGGAAAGACGACACTGCTGCGGATGCTGGCCGGCGTCGACAAACCCGACACCGGCAGCATCGTGCCCGGCCACGGCCTGCGCATCGGCTACTACGCGCAGGAGCACGAGACGATCGACGTCAAGCGCTCGGTGCTCGAGAACATGATCTCGTCATCGCCGAACATCAACGAGATGGAAGCCCGCCGCGTGCTCGGCTCCTTCCTCTTCACCGGTGATGACGGCTACAAGCCCGCCGGCGTGCTGTCGGGTGGAGAGAAGACGCGTCTTGCCCTGGCGATGATCGTCGTCTCCGGTGCCAACGTGCTGCTGCTCGATGAGCCCACCAACAACCTCGACCCCGCCTCGCGCGAGGAGATCCTCGGCGCCCTCGCCAACTACTCTGGCGCTGTTGTGCTCGTGAGCCACGATGAGGGTGCCGTCGAGGCGCTCAACCCCGAGCGCGTGCTGATCATGCCGGACGGCACAGAGGACCACTACAACGTGGGCTACCTCGACCTGATCAGCCTGGCTTAGGCCTGCGGATCGAGCCTGTCGAAATCTGGTCTCGACAGGCTCGACTCGCTCAGCGGGCGTCGATCAGCTCGTCTTCGATATCGGCGTCGGTGCGCTTCGTGGCGGCCTTCGCGCGACGGATCGCGGCCTTGCGCTGCTGCTCCGGGTCGTCGGCGTTGATGAGGCGGTACTCCTGGCGCAGCGCGTAGGCGAGGCCGCCGAAGCCGAAGAGCGCGAAGACGATCCACTGCACGGCATACGAGAGGTGGGGGCCCTCGTCGGGCTCCGGCTTGGGGGCGGCGGCCGGCCGCACCGCTGCGGCGGGGGACTCGGAGGCGAGCAGGCCGTAGGCCTCGGTGTACATGGGCTGCGAGATGAGGGCGTCGATCTCATGCAGCTGGATTGTTGGAATCTGGCCGGCGGGCGCTGTCCGTCCTGCGAGCGAAGGCTCGCCCGCCTTGAGGTGCGCGACGACGGTGACCTCGCCTGACGGCGGAGCGGGCACCTCATCGGGCAGGTCCTGCTCGGCGCCCGGGGCCACCCAGCCACGGTCGACGATGAAGACGGACCCATCGGTCAGCAGCAGGGGAGTGAGCACCTCGAAGCCGGGCTGGCCGCCATACGGCCGGTTGCGCACGAGCAGCTGCTCGTCGACGAGGTAGGTGCCCGTCATGGTCACGGGCGTCCACTTGAGATCGGCGTCGAACTCGTCGAGCGCCGGCAGCGCCTCAGAGATCGGTGTCGGGGTCGCGTCGTAGTTCTGCTCGATGCGGGTCACCTCGACGAGGGCCTCGTCGCGGCGGTCGAACTGCCAGTTCGAGAGCAGCACGCAGCCGATGGCGAAGAGAACCGCGATGCCGAGGTAGCCGAACCAGCGTCGGTTGAAGGCGAAGCGCCAGCCCCTCACGAGCCAGGCACTTCGGGCAGGGCGTCGGGGTAGGTGCCGATCGGCGTCACGACGACCGGAAAGCCACGGGTGTCGAGGTAGTCCCGCAGAAACTCCACGTGCTCGTCACACGCCACCCACACCTTGATGCGCTTGAGGGTGTGGATGCGGGGGTTGCGCCAGTTCACCTGCCAGGCGGAGTCGTTGAGGCACCCCGCGCGGGCGCACTGCCAGGTGCCCTCGCTGTAGTCCTCGAGCGGGGGAGCGGTGGGGTCGCTCACTCGACCGGTCCCCTCGGAAGGATGGACCCCGGACGAAGCACCTCGGCGCCCGTCTGCTTGGCGACGACGTTGGCCGCGACGACCGCGAAGTACGGCAGCACGATGGCGCCGATGATGGCGGCCAGCTGCCACCATCCGGGGAGAAAGAAGGCGGCGATGACACAGAGAACTCTCACCGCCATCGCGACGGTGTAGCGCACGACACGGGTGTGCCGTTCCTCATCCGGCGACTGCGGAAGTGAGGTGATCGACTGCTGATTCTTCGACATCACGGGCCATTCGGGCGGGGCCGCTCTGGCCCATCCCCTCTAGCCTACGTCTCTCGTGGCTGACAGTAGGCTGGTCGGCATGACTACGCCCCGCACTGTTCTTGTCACCGGTGGAAACCGCGGTATCGGCTTCGCAATCGCCGAGGAATTCATCGCCCAGGGACACCGCGTCGCGGTCACCGCGCGCAGCGGCGAAGGCCCCGCAGGAAGCCTCACCGTCACGGCGGATGTCACCGACAGCGCGAGCATCGACGCTGCGTTCACCGAGATCGAGGCTGCACTCGGCCCGGTCGAGGTCGTCGTCGCGAACGCCGGAATCACGCGCGACATGCTGCTCATGCGCATGGAGGAGTCGGACTTCACCGACGTCATCGACACGAACCTCACCGGTGCCTTCCGCGTCGTCAAGCGCGCCTCGAAGGGCATGCTCAAGGCCAAGTTCGGACGCATCGTTCTCGTCTCCAGCGTGGTCGGCCTCTTCGGTGGCGCCGGCCAGGCCAACTACTCCGCCTCGAAGGCCGGCCTCGTCGGCTTCGCTCGCTCCATCACCCGCGAGCTGGGCGGCCGCAACATCACCGCCAACGTCGTCGCCCCCGGCTTCATCGAGACGGACATGACGGCCGAGCTCTCTGACGACCTGCAGGCGTCGTACAAGAAGTCGATCCCGGCCGGTCGGTTCGCGACGCCGAACGAGGTTGCGAAGGTGATCGCGTGGATCGCCTCCGACGACGCGGCATACATCTCCGGCGCGGTCATCCCGGTCGACGGCGGTCTCGGGATGGGGCACTAGCGGGTTCGGTGGTCGAGTAGGTCGCGAATCGACCGTATCGAGACCTGGTTTCGATACGCGGCTGCGCCGCTACCCAACCAGCAGAATCAGCCGCGTAGCCCCAGCAGCGGCAGCACGAGCGACAGATCCCGCTCGTCGATCAGCACGTTCGCCAGATCCCGCACCGGTGCCTTGGCGTCAAACCCGACCGAGAGGCCGGCCAGCGCCATCATCGTGAGGTCGTTGGCGCCGTCGCCGACGGCAACCGTCTGGGTCAGGGGAACGCCGAGCTCTGCGGCCCACTCGCGCAGGGTGTCGGCCTTCGCCTGCGCGTCGATGATCGGACCCACCAGCCCACCCGTCAGCACGCCGTCGATGATCTCAAGCCGGTTGGCCCGCCACCGGTCGAGACCGAGCTGCGCGGCCACCGGGTCGAGCACCTCGTGGAATCCGCCGCTGACGACGGTCGCCCAGCCCCCGGCCGCGTGGATGCCGGCGACCATCTCTGGAACACCGGCAGTCACCTGGATAGCGGGGGCGACATCCTCGAACACCGTCTCGGGCAGGCCCTGGAGAGTGGCGACGCGCGATCGAAGGGACGCCTCGAAGTCCAGCTCGCCGTTCATCGCCTGAAAGGTGATGTCCTCGACCAGTGAGAGCGAGCCCGCCTCCGACGCCAGCAGCTCGATCACCTCGTTCTCGATGAGGGTGGAGTCGACATCGAGCACGACGAGAAAGCGGGCCATGGGTCGGGTGGGCCTTTCGAGAACGACTACTTGGTGACGTGAACGCCCTTGCCCACGATGGTGATGCCGGAGTCGGTGACCGTGAAGCCCTTGGCGCGGTCCGCCTCGGCGTTGACACCGATCTCGGCGCCCGCGTCGACCACGACATCCTTGTCAAGAATAGCCTTGCGCACCACGGCGTTCTGGCCGATGTGCACCCGCTCGAAGATGATCGCGTCGATCACCATGGCGCCCGACTCGACGTTGGTCCACGGGCCGAGAACGCTGCGCTCGACGTGGGCGCCCGAGAGCACCGAGCCGGGGCTGACGATCGAGTCGATCGTGGTGCCGACGAAGCCGCGCGCATCGCGAACGAACTTCGCGGGCGGCGAGTTGAGGTGCTGGCTGAAGATCGGCCAGTCGGTGTTGTAGAGGTTGAAGATCGGCAGTGCCGACACGAGGTCCTGGTGGGCCTCGAAGAAGGAGTCGATGCTACCGACGTCGCGCCAGTAGAAGCGGTCGCGGTCGCGGCTGCCCGGAACGACGTTGCGGTTGAGGTCGTAGACGCTCGCCTCGCCGCGCGACACGAAGTCGCCGACGATGTCACCGCCCATGTCGTGGCTGGAGTCGCTGCGCTCTCCGTCGCGCAGCACTGCGTCGATTAGCACGTTGGCATCGAAGATGTAGTTGCCCATCGAGGCGAGAACCTCGTTGGGGGAGTCGGCGAGGCCGACCGCATCCGTCGGCTTCTCACGGAAGGCCGCGATCTTGGTCGGGTCCTTCTCGTCGAGCTCGATGACGCCGAACTGGTCGGCGAGGCTGA